>JARYMD010000111.1 GCA_029907285.1 Verrucomicrobiota bacterium
ATTACACCTACCATCTGGACCCCGCCGGCAAAATGGTCCTCGGCGCCCACATGCTCGAGGTCTGTCCGTCCATCGCAAATGGCCGCCCGTCGCTTCAAGTGCATCCTTTGGGCATCGGCGGAAAGGCGCCTCCGGCACGGCTTGTTTTCGACACCGCCCCCGGCCCTGCGCTGAACGCGAGCATGATCGATCTTGGCAATCGTTTCCGGCTGTTGGTCAACGAGGTGGATGTGGTCACGGCCGAACAGCCGATGCCCAAGCTGCCCGTTGCCCGGGCGCTCTGGGTGCCGAAACCGAATTTCGAGGATGCCTGTGCATGCTGGATTTATGCAGGCGGCGCGCATCACACAGCATTCAGCCACGCTGTTACGACCGAGATGCTCGAGGACTTTGCCGAAATTGCTGGAATCGAGCTGGTCGTCATTGATGCTGAAACCAAAGTGCGCGACCTGAAACAACAGCTCAGGTGGAACGAGGTTTGCTACGCGCTCAACAACGGATTCCGTGCCTGAAGAGTTCGCCAGCCCGGCTGGACGCGCTTCAGGCAGCGTTTGAGTCCTGCAACGCCCGGCACGCTGTTCGGTCCGGAAAAGCGCTCGCGTTTCAAAGCGTAGCGCAAAGGTTGCGAAGTCGAGTGCACGAGAGCATCCGGCATTTCTGATGTCTGCTCTGAATATGAAAAACTTGCGTCGATCCATCGTGCTTGCGTGTGGGTTGGCTTTGACCGGGATGGCCGATTCTCTTCCCCAGAAGACCTCGGCAGCCGGCGTGGCTGTCGCAGTTCATCTCAAAGCTCAACCGTTCAGCCTGCGCGATGTGCGGCTGTTGAACGGCCCGTTCAAGCAGGGCCAGGACATCGCAGTCAAATACCTGCTCAGCCTCGAGCCAGACCGCTTATTGGCCAATTTTCGAAAGGAAGCCGGTCTCCAACCCAAAGCGCCGCACTACGGCGGCTGGGAATCGCAAACAATCTCGGGTCATTCACTCGGCCATTACTTGAGCGCTTGCGCACTTGCGTATGCTTCAACGGGCGACGACGAACTCTTGCGCCGCGCAAATTACATCGTGGACGAGTTGGCTGAATGCCAGCGCGCGCACGGCGACGGCTACGTTGCTGCGATTCCCGGCGGCAAAAAAGCTTATGCCGAGATCGCCGCCGGCAACATCCGATCCGCCGCGTTCGACCTCAACGGCATCTGGGTGCCAAACTACACAATGCACAAGCTGTTTGCCGGTTTGCGCGACGCTTACCGCTTGTGTGGCAATGAAAAGGCACTGGAGGTGTCGAAGAAACTCGCCGATTGGTTCGAGAAAACTTTCTCGGGCTTGAACGACGAACAAATGCAGCGAGTCCTTGCTTGCGAACACGGCGGAATGAACGAAGTCCTGGCCGATCTTTACGCCGATACGGGAGACGATCGTTATCTCAAACTCTCGAGGCGTTTCCATCACAAGGCCATTCTTGATCCGCTCGCCCGCGGACAGGACATCCTGCCGGGCAAACACGCCAACACCCAAATCCCAAAGCTTATCGGACTTGCCACGCGTTATGAGCTGGCCGGTGACATCGACGACCGCGCTGCCGCTGAGTTTTTCTGGGATCGGGTTGTACACCATCACAGTTACGTCACCGGCGGCCATTGTGACGCCGAGCATTTCGGCCCGCCCGATCGGCTGAACGATCGACTCAGCCCCGCAACGACCGAGACATGCAACGTCTATAACATGCTGAAGCTTACTCGCCATGTTTTCTGCTGGACCGGCAGCGCGGACGTGGCGGATTTCTACGAACGCGCGCTCCTCAATCACATCCGCGCCACCCAGCACCCGGACGGCCGTGTCATTTACAACCTGTCGCTCCAGCCGGGGCATCACAAGGAATACCAGACCTTTACAGACAGCTTCACATGCTGCGTCGGCACCAGCATGGAAAATCACGTCAAGTACGGCGAAGGCATCTATTACCATGACGCCGACAGTTTGTGGGTGAACCTGTTCATCCCTTCGGAATTGAAGTGGAAAACGCGCGGCATTGTCCTCCGCCTGGAAAGCCAGTGGCCGGACGGTGATACCGCGATGCTGGTTGTCACGGCTGATGCGCCACAGCAGTTCACACTTCGGATTCGACACCCATTCTGGGCTGACATCCTGCGCGTCAAAGTCAACGGCACGCTCGTCTCAGATTCAACATCTCCATCCAGCTACTGCGTAATACGCCGCCAATGGCAAACAGGAGACCGGGTCGAGGTCAGCTTCCCAATGACGCTGCGCACCGAGCCCATGCCGGACAACCCGAGGCGCATTGCGGTGTTCTACGGCCCTGCGTTGCTTGCCGCCGACCTCGGCCCGGTCGACGACCCCGCAGCCCGGAAGCCGGGATATGTCCCGGTGTTGTTGACCGAAGCCCGCCAGGTCACAGACTGGCTGAAACCTGTCGCACAGAAGAACCGCGCCTTCCGCACCCAAGGCGTCGGGCGCCCGCGTGATGTCGAGCTGGTTCCGTTCCACAGCCTGCACGATCGCAGGTACACGGTCTATATGGATTGCTACACATCGGCCGAGTGGGCCAAACGCGAGGCTGAAATCCGCGCCGAGGAAGAACAGCTCCGCCAATTGGAAGCCCGCACAGTCGATGTGTTCAGACCGGGCGAAATGCAGCCCGAGCGCGATCACAACGTCCAGGGCGAAAAAAGCGATCCGATCGAAGCTCTCGGCCGCAAACTCCGCCACGCTTACGACGGCGGCTGGTTCTCGTTCGAAATGAAAGTTGACCCGGCAAAGCCAAATGAGCTTCTCTGCACATGGTGGGGCAGTGAAACCGGCCGACGCACGTTCGATATACTCGTGGACGGCACAAAGATCGCCACGCAAACGCTGTTGAACAATCGCCCTGGCAAATTCTGGGATGCGGTCTATCCCATCCCGCCGGAACTGACCCGGGGCAAAGACAGAATCGTGGTCAAACTGCAGGCGCATCCGGGTAATTTCGCTGGCGGGCTGTTCGGGTGCCGGACGTTGGTGGCTGAGCAGTCGGGCAATCAATGACCAGCCTGCATACTTCGCAGCCCGGCGTAGCCCGAACCAAAGTGCCTGGCACTCTATTTGCGTCTTCGAAAGGCCGCACCGTGGTGACCGCCTTACTGACGACCAGAGAAGCGGATACGGAGAAACTGACCAAGCTCGCTGCCTGGAAATCTTTGCGAATACGAACGGTTTTCCGATATAATCACATATCCTGAATTCTATGGGAAGCGGGTGTCTTGAGAGTATTCAGCGATATGCGGGCTTTGTGAAACCTGCGCCAGGCCGAAGCAATAGGCAAGTCGTCATACAGCATTTGGGCAACTGCATGTTGTTTGTCTGGCTTGCCGTGGCTGTCGCAACAACAGAGGCCGGCGCAGGCAGTGCGCTCGGACTTTCAGTGACTCCCCCGGCACGCCGCGACGTCATAACCGGTTCGCTGACTTACGCCATTCATGTCACCAACCAATCTGCATTCACGGTCGAGCATGTGCGGGTAACAGTTGAGTTGCCACCGTCAATGCAGTTCCTGCGCGCCACAAACCAGTATTCAGTCACGCCGTCAATCTCGGTCGGCGAATCCAATGTGGTCTTCCTATATCCCCAGGTCAATGCCGGGGAGGTGGCACGCATGCGTGTGAGTGTTCTTCCGATGGTCGTCGGGTCGGTCACGAACACGGTCTCTGTTTCTGCGTCCGGGATGCCAGACCCAATCTCGGCGCAAAGCGCCTTCACTGTCCGCTCGATACAGGTGAGCGTCCATGACCCGGCAATGGCAAGGGAAGGCGATACTTACTACCTGTTCAGCTCCGGGCCGGGGATAACATTTTACAGTTCCAAGGACATGATTCACTGGCGCTTGCGCGGCCGCGTGTTCCCGAGCGAACCCGCGTGGGCCCGAAACGTGAATCCTGCCTTCAACGGCCACGTCTGGGCGCCCGACATCATCCACCGCAATGGCACGTATCACCTCTACTACGCTGTCTCCTCTCCGGGTTCAATCAGGTCTGCAATCGGACTCGCCACCAGCAAAACTCTTGATCCGGATTCGCCAGACTACGGTTGGGAGGACAAAGGCATCGTTCTGCAATCCGTGCCCGGGCGCGACCTTTGGAACGCCATCGACCCAAACGTCGTTGTGGATGACGAAGGCATTGCATGGATGGCGTTCGGCTCATTTTGGTCAGGACTGAAACTGTTCAAGCTGGACGCGAATTGGCGAGCACCAGCCCACCCCCAGGAATGGCATTCGATCGCAAAGCGTGAACGGTCGGTGTTCGTTGATGACCTCGAGCCAGGGCCGGCCGAAATCGAAGGCCCGTTCATTTTCAAAAAGGGCGATTACTACTATTTGTTTGTTTCATGGGGTCTCTGTTGCCGCGGCACCGACAGCACATACCGAATCATGGTCGGCCGATCCAAAAACGTCAAAGGCCCGTACCTCGACAAGGAAGGCAACAGCATGGCCCTGGGCGGCGGAACGCTCCTGTTGGGCGGCAATCCAGCGTGGCCCGCTCTCGGCCACAACAGTGCGTACAGTTTCGACGGAAAAGATTATCTTGTGTTCCATGCCTACGAAGCCGCTGACAACGGCCTTCAAAAACTCAAGATCGCCGAAATCAACCGGGACGAAAACCAATGGCCGGTCATCGACGAAAAAAAGTTGTTTGAGTATGAGAGCGTCGTGGTCAAATGAACGAGTGATCGGCGCTGGCAAGACTCCGATCGCAACGTCCTGCGCCGTTCGTGCAACAATTCCCGGATGATTCCCCAAGTGAATTCCCTGCCCAGACGATGAAAACGCAAAGGCTGACTGTACTCGAGAAAATCGGATTCGGCGCTGGCGACGCTGCGGTCAACGTCGTTTGGTCGTCGCTCGCCCTTGTCATCACGTTCTTCTACACCGACGTGTACAAGCTGAACGTGGCGCACATCGGCTTGCTGCAATTGATCCCGCGGCTCATCGACGCGTTCGCTGATGTGGCGATGGGGATGTACACCGACAGCCACACAACGCGCTGGGGCCGGTACCGGCCATACCTGCTATTATTCGCCATACCGTTCGGCATTTCAGTCATGCTGGTCTTCACCACCCCGGACCTCTCATACACCGGCAAGCTCGTTTGGGCCTATCTGACCTACACGATAATGATGCTCATTTTCACCGCGGTCACAATTCCCTACATCTCCCTGCCGGCAGTGCTGACCGCCGACACAATGGAACGCCTGTCTGCAAACGGTTACCGGCTGTTCTTTGCAAAAGTCGCGGCGTTGTTGGTGACAGTTTTCGTCCCCGCGTTCGCCGCCCGTTGGCCCAAAGAGGAAATCGCAAAGGGTTATCAGGTCGCCATGGGCATTATGGCAGTCATGGCAACGCTCCTGTTCCTGTTCTGTTTCTTCACCACAACCGAGCGCGTGCAATACAGGACAGAGCGAAAACCGCTGGGCGAACAACTCAAGCTGCTGTTGAAGAACGACCAGTGGGTCATCCTTGCGGCCGTGTGCATCATCGGCACAATCGGGTATGTGATGCGCGGGTCCGTCGCGCTTCATTACGCCAAATATTATCTCCGCGGCAGCGACCTCCAATTCCTGACCAGCGGGCCTGTGTCGGACGTGCTCGATTTCCTCAAGTTCGGGCGCGAAATGCGGCTGTTGCCGGCGTTCATGCTCGTTGGACTGATCGGCAACATACTTGCAATGGTGGCATCGACATGGATCACGAAGAGATTCTGCAAGATTCGGCTTTTCAGATGGTCGCAGGTGGGAACGTTCGTGTTGAGCCTGCTCATGTACTGCGTGATCGTCGCAGGAAACACCTCCCTGAGCAACATACTTGCCGCATTGGCGTTCTACTTCCTCATTAATTTCGTGGTGGACCTTCAAGGGCCGGTTTTCTGGTCCATCATTTCTGAGGCGGTGGATTACGGCCGGATCAAACTCGGCAAACGCGTAACTGGCATGGCATTCGGAGCGATCTCGTGGTGCCAAAAGGTCGGCATGAGCCTTGCCGCCGGAATGGTCGGCTGGCTTCTCACATACTTCAAATACGTGCCAGACAAAGTGTATCAGCCCGAGGTTCAGTCGGACGCTTTCACGCTGAACGGGCTCGCTCTCCTGTTGACGGTCATCCCCGGCGTCTTCCACCTGATAGTGGGGCTTTTGATGTTCAAGTACTTCATCACCGACAGGTATTACAACGAGAACATTCGAGAGTTTGTTACACAGGAAAGCCCGGGCGCCCCCCACTCGACCGCTTCCACCCGAGCTCGTTTTGCCGCGTGCATCCCAGCACAAAATGACCACTGATTGCCCATGACAACCATCACAGTGCAAGTCGATCAACCCGGCGCAACGATCAACCCCGCAATGTGGGGCGTTTTCTTCGAGGACATCAACTTCGGCGCAGACGGTGGGCTGTACGCCGAACTCGTCAAGAACCGCGGCTTCGAATTCCCAGATGCAATGATGGGCTGGTTCAAGATCAGTCCCAGCAAAGCCCGAGGCACAATCGAGGTGCGCACCGACGCACCCTTTAATGCGGCCAACCCGCACTACCTCCGCATCACGTCCAAAGGCCACGACCTCTTCGGCGTCGCAAACGAGGGGTTCCGCGGCATGGGCGTCACGCACCGAGAATCATATCATTTCAGCGCACAAATCCGCCGTGCCGCAGGCGACCCCAAACTGCGCATGGCACTTTACGGGTCTGATGGCGCGCTGCTCGACAGCGTGTGCATTAGCGGCTTTTCTCCGGATTGGAGGAAATACTCCGCCGTGCTCCGCCCGTGTTCCACCGATCCAAAGGCAAAACTTTATGTGCTGCTGGAAGGCGCGGGCGCGCTCGACCTCGACATGGTTTCGCTTTTCCCGGAGAAGACATGGAAGAACCGGCCGGGCGGACTCCGAGCCGACTTGGTCCGGATGCTCGCCGACCTCAGGCCCGGGTTCCTTCGTTTCCCCGGCGGTTGCATCGTCGAAGGAAGCGAGTTGGACAAGCGCTACCGATGGAAGAATACCATTGGCCCGATCGAGGAACGCGAGCTGCTCATCAACCGATGGAACTACGAGTTCATTCACCGCCCCACGCCGGATTACTACCAATCGTTTGGACTCGGGTTCTTCGAGTTCTTCCAGTTGTGCGAGGACATTGGTGCCGAACCTCTGCCCATCATCAACTGCGGCATGGCATGTCAATTCAACTCCGGCGAACTCGTGCCGATTGACCAACTCGATCCGTACATCCAAGACGCGTTGGACCTCATCGAGTTTGCCAACGGCCCAACAACCAGCGCATGGGGCGCCAAACGCGCAGCTCTCGGCCATCCCCGGCCGTTCAACCTGAAACTGGTCGGCATCGGCAACGAACAATGGGGGCCCCAATACATCGAGCGTTACGCAAGATTCGCCGCCGCAATCAAAGCCAGATACCCAGAAATCCGGCTCGTGGCCGCCGCCGGACCCGAGCCCGCCGACTCCCGGTTCCAATTCGCATGGGAAAAACTGCGTGATTTGAAGGCCGATATCATTGATGAGCATTGCTACGCAAAGCCGGAATGGTTCTTCAACCATGTGCACCGATACGACAGCTACGATCGCAACGGCCCGAAAGTGTTCATGGGCGAATACGCCGCGCAGAGTGACAAGGTCGTGAGCGTCAACAACCGCAACAACCTCGAATGCGCCCTCGCCGAGGCCGCCTACATGATTGGCATGGAACGCAACGCGGATGTCGTCTGCATGGCTGCATATGCACCGCTGTTCGCACACGCAGACGCATGGCAATGGCGGCCAAACCTCATCTGGTGCGACAACCTGCGTGTCTTCGGCACTCCGAGTTATTACATTCAGCAACTCTTCAGCCTCAACCGCGGCGATCGCGTGCTGCCGCTGAACCTTGAATTGCCTTCAGAACCAGAATCCGGCCTGAAGTTTTTCGCCTCAGCCTCGAAAAACAATGCAACCGGCGAACTGATCCTAAAAGTGGTGAACGGCAACGCCGCTCCCGTAACAGCTCGGTTGAATCTCGCAGGTGCAAAAGAATTGGTCGGAAAGGCAAAACTGACCCTCCTCGCCGGCGCCGGGCCAAATGACGAAAACTCGTTCGACGAACCAAAAAGGGTTGCGCCTCAGACATCCGAACTCTCGATCGATTCACCGCATTTTACCCACACGTTCCCGGCGTTTTCCTTCGCTGTCTTGCGAATCGGTGTCCGCTGAGGCATGGGACTGATAATCCATTCGCTTGGCTGGTGAGATTCCCGGATTGGCGCCAAAGGGAAACGAAGGCCGCCCGTAGCTTCTTTACAGGACTTGCTCGACACTATTAGCCTGCATCCGTGTCTGCCAAAACAAAGCCAAAAGTCGTGGTTGGATTGAGCGGGGGTGTCGATTCCTCGGTCGCAGCAGCGCTGTTGCTCGAACAAGGATTCGATGTGGTTGGCGTTCACCTTGTCCTTTCCCATGGCGTGCCTGGTCCCGGCGCGCGTGGAGGCCAAACCGAACGCGGCCTTGCCGATGTTCAGGCAGTTTGCGGGCATCTGGGCATCCGGTTCATCGCTCTCGACCGCGCTGACCAATTCAAGTGCCATGTGATCGAGCCGTTCGCTTCCGAATACCGCGCCGGCCGCACGCCAAACCCGTGTGTCTTGTGCAACCAACAGATCAAGTTCGCCACCCTGTTGGCCACCGCCCGCAAATTGGGAGCCGAATACATCGCCACCGGACACTATGCGCGTGTTGAACACCCGGCCGGCGAAGGACGGCATCTGCTCAAACGCGCCTCTGACAAGCAACAAGACCAGAGCTACTTTCTTTTTTCCCTCAGCCAGGAGGAATTGCGGCATGCCATTTTCCCCTTGGACGCCTTTCGGAAAGACAATGTCAGAGCACTCGCTCGGGACCTCAAACTCCCCACTGCAGAAAAGGGTGAAAGCCAGGAAATCTGTTTTGTGCCCGACAACGATTACGGTGGGTTCCTTGTCCGGGCCGGCCTCGTTCAAAGGCACAGGGGCGAAATAGTCACCAAAGACGGCCGCGTGCTTGGTTATCACGACGGCGTAGAGTTCTTTACGGTGGGACAACGGCGCGGGTTGAGAATAGCAGCAGAGCGCCCGTTGTATGTTCTTGAACTCGACCCGGCTCGGAACAGGGTGATTGTCGGTTACGCCGAAGAACTCGAGCGCAGCAGCCTCACCGTCACTCACTGCAACTGGGTGGCATTCGAATCGCCGCCTGAGATGTTCGATGCCACCGTCAAAATCCGATATCAACACCCCGGCGCAAATGCGACCGTCAAGTGTTTGTCAGCGCATGAAGCGTCGGTCTGCTTTCACGAATCGCAACGCGCGGTGACTCCCGGCCAGGCCTGCGTGTTCTATCAGGACGACCTGCTCCTCGGCGGCGGCTGGATCGCATGAATGTCCGGCACTGCGAGACACGTAACCACCGGGCCCTGCGTGCCGACCACTGATTGCTGAGCCTTGTCCATGGTTCGCACCTTGCTCCGCATGGGCCTGCTTCGCATTTCCAGCACCAGCAGATTTGGCGAGACACACTTCTGCGCCAAAAAGACCCTTTCACCGGAATCTGTGTGTATTGACACCAGAAAGCAGCAGTTGGGCATTATGGCACAGCACGATTGGTCGGTCTCGTGCGGAGCCTCGCCAAAACATCACCTGAACGCTTCGAGGTAGCGCTGTGCGATCACGTTGACATCGTACTTTTCACGGACCGCGCGGTGGCCATTGGCAGCCAGCTTCTTGCGCAAATCAGCGTCCGCTAACACCTGCTGGATTGCCTTGGCGAGTGAAGGGGTGTCGTCCGACTCGCATATCACGCCGCCTCCCGTGTCCCCGATGATTTCGGGAAAGGCGTTTGTCGGCGGTTGTACAACCGGTACACCGGCAGCCATCGCCTCAAGAAGGTACATGCCGAACGCTTCGCGGTAACGCACCGGCACGGAGAAAACCGTCATGGACTGCAGCAACCCGATCTTCGTCATTCGATCCGCGTTGGGCCGGAACTCAACATCGTCCAGCAGATCAAATGCGCCGAGTTGTTTCTGAACTCGTCTGACAAAAGGAGCGTCGGACGGAACGTAACTGCCGCCAATGACAAGTTTCAGTTCTGGTTGAAGCCCGGATTGCCGCAGAGCGATGTAGGCCTCGACGAGCTTGTCCAGCCCTTTCTCAGGCGACATTCGCGCGAAAAACCCCAAAACGGGTGGCTGGACCCCGGCATGAGACCTGGCTGTCGATGGTTGAGCAGGATAACCCGAAACGTCTATGCCGGGCGCAATAACACGCAAACTGTCTTCGGGCATCTGCATTCGCCCCAGCATTTCAGCGGCGTAAAACCTGCTCGGCGCCACAAACACGTCCACCTCACGCCCCCGCTCAATCAAAGTCTCCCATATCCTGCCTCGCCACGGTTCAGGCATGGCGTCGATGAAGGTATCCTCGCCTCCGAGGGAACAGACGACCTTTGCGCCAAGATCGCGCCTTAGCCTGCGCGCCATCCCCAGCAACAATGCATTCGAAAGACATACAACGTCGGGACGCTCCCCGGCGCGCAGCCAGCCAATCAATTCTTCGAGATCACGAGCCTGATTCCCCTCCTCGCCCCTCAACATCGAGAGCGTGAGATCACCAACTTTCTCAGGGCGGGTGCGAACTGCGAATCGACCCGCCAAACCAAGCAAGGCCGAGCTTGACAGCCAATGACGCAGTTTGCCCGAGGCCTTGCGAAACCAGGGAAGTTTTTGATCAAGGTAAACGTTCAGACCACTGAAGAATATCGGACTGTCCTTGCTGGCCTCGGGCGCGTCCAAAGTAAGCGGCAGGTAAACCGGCACCATCAGGACATCGTGCCCGAGGCGTTTCCACGCCGAAACCAACGCGTTGTCCCTCAGGCAATTGCCGCAGTACATTCGGCCTGCGCCGGGCGTGATTTGAACTATGCGCATCGCTGCCAATTACGAGTTCCGTTTGTCTGCTTTTTGGGGGCCAATTGCACGAGCGAGTCCGAATATATAGCCCTTGGGCCAAAGAACAAATCTTTAGCCCGCATATTTCCCAGCCCGGCGTAGCCGGAACCAAAGTCGCCCAACGGGCAACGCCCGGGCTCTTGCGCCCCCGGACCTTCAACCACGCCGGGCTGGGAAATATCCGCTGCGACTCCGTCGCTGGAAAGAGCGCGCTGATCAAGC
>JARYMD010000112.1 GCA_029907285.1 Verrucomicrobiota bacterium
GTGAAAGCCAGATTGATTGTCCCCGTGATGACAATGTTGAACATTATGTCGCTTATTCCGTAGCCCGCTGATTTGTAGATTTCCTCGGCGTAGTTGAAGATTGAGTTGATCCCGCTCCATTGCTGGAGGACGGCCAGCAGGACACCAACAAGCAGGATTTTCAGCAGTCTGGGTTCAAGCAGCGTTCGAAACGACACATGCCCGACATCGCTTGCGGCGAGTGTGCCTTTGATTTCGGCGATTTCAGATTCGGCGTGCAACGTTCCGCCTATGCGCGTCAGCGTCGCCCTCGCACGGTCAACCAGCCCGTTCTTCACAAGCCATCGGGGGCTCTCGGGAATCAACAATGCACCCACAAAAAACAGAATTGACGGGACTGTCACCGCGGTGAACATCCACCTCCATCCCTGCTGGACGTTCCATGCGTTCCGGACTTCGTCCAGCGTTCTGTCCGGTTGGGCCGAATGCGGCATGTGAACGGCGATCAGCCAGTTGACAATCTGTGCGGCGAGTATCCCAATCACAATGGTGAGTTGATTCACCGCCACCAATCGGCCCCGCAGCCGCGAAGGCGCCACTTCGGCGATATACATGGGCGACAGATTTGATGCCATGCCGATTGCCACTCCGCCTGTAATGCGCCACAGGACAAACGCATTGAACGTCGATGCCCAGCCGGTCAGAACGGACGACCCGGCAAACAGCAGTGCGGCCACAGCAAGCAGCCGTTTCCGTCCCAGCCAATCACTCAATGCGCCGGTGACACTCGACCCGATCAAGCAGCCGATCAGCGCGCAACTGTTCGCCCAGCCGCTGAGCGCTCCGGTGTCGAGCTGAAAGTGCCTCTCGAAAAACGGCTTTGCACCACCAATCACCACCCAGTCGTAGCCGAACAGCAGGCCACCCAAAGCCGCCACAAGAGAGATCGTCCATACGTACCACAGATTCAGGCGGGTTTGGGCTTGTGGGGCATCAAAACGATCCTGGTGCGCAGTCAGTGGTTGCATTTCAGTCCAACGAACAGCCCAGTTGCTGTTTGATCGAGCGGCTGTTCGGGCGGGAATCTAGCAGTCAGCCCCCGGGAAACACAACAGGCAATTCCGGTCTTGCGATTGCCAAAGCCCGGAAATCTCAGGAGTTTGATCCCCCTGCCGTTCAACTGGATGGCACGGCAAAGGTCAACCACCCACAGGCATGGACAGACTCAGATCGACCGCAGAAAAGCGATCTCGCGGGCGAGAATTGCAGCGTGCTGGTCCTTGGGGAACCTGCTGAGGCACTCGTTCTCGAGACACAGATCGCCCTTGTAATTGGCCCGACGAAGAATTGCCGCGATTCGCCGGAAATCGATGTCGCCACGGTCCACCGGAGCCGTGTAACGGCCGTATTCCCAACCCATGGCTCTGCGGCGATTGCGCTGGTCTTCCGGATAATTGATGTTCTTGCAGTGGGTGTGAAAGGCCCGGCTGGCGAACCGCTCGCAGATTTTATAGACCTCGTCCAGGGGATGGCCGTACCAGTACAAATTGCAGGCGTCCAGCGTCAGTCCAAGACGCAGCGAATTCACGCCTGCAAAAAGTTTTTCAAGAAACTCCGGGTCGTTGGTGGTGTTCCCGTGGTTTTCAATTCCCAGTTTGACCTGTGTGTGCGACACGGCATCGCAGACGCGTTTGCAGGCCTCGATTGCGAATGGGAGAAACTGTTCACGTGCGACAGCCCGGGGGACAACGTCGATCCGGATCACAGGCACATCCAATTCTTTGGCTGCCGTAGCCAGCCGCTTCATGGCCGTCACTTCTTCTTCGAGACGTTCATCGAGTCGGTTGTGCACACAGAACGCCGTTATGACCAGTTTGTTGGCGCGCAAGTCTCGCTTGAGGGTTTTGATCGAATCCCGGCTGTCAACGCTGTATTTCTTATCCGGGTGATACAATCCCGGGCACTCGAGTTTGTCGTTTACATCGATTTCAAGCCCTGCAACACCCAACTGGTGCGCTCCACCCCAGCAATCGATTGCACCGGTGGACTTGAGGTGGACATCACGGCAGGCAACTCGCAAACGCCGCGATGCGGCTGCAAAAGCTTCAGGCGAAAGTTGACCAACAAGAGCAGCCCCAACAAGGGCACCGCCGGCTACGCGGAAGAAAGCGCGACGCGACTGCATTTTGTTCTGTTTCATGCTCAATCAGTTTCTTTTTGCCCAGAGAATCACTTCACCCATTCTGTTTGTCCAGAGAAAGCAAGCCCGCTGTGAAGAATCTGCAAAGGCTGATCGCATGACACATGGCAGGCCAGAAGGAATGAACAGGCGGGCTTTATCAGCCTGAGTCTTTTGAGGCACTCTTCTCCCCCTGCAAGCACTGCGGTTGAAAGTGCGTCTGCATCTGTTGCAGACTTTGCTGCCACGGCGGCCAGAACCGCGGTCATGTTCGGCTTCGCACTCAAGGGGTTGACAATGCGCGCAATTCCTCCGGGATCCCTCTTGCCATCAAGGCCCGGGACCGCTGACACCCCAAGCGATTGGTCGTGCAACGTGACCTCTGCGACAAATCCTGCACCTGATTCCGCGCGTGGCGCAGGCCGCATGGGATTCGAAATCCCCACCCGCCAACCGCCTTGATCAGGCGGGCGGCCGATGCCGTGTGCGCTGCTGGTTCCGCCCTGAATAAAGGCCGACGTCACGTTGTTCTCGCGCAGGACCTCCACTGCGCAGTCAATTGCGTAACCTTTGCCTATGGCGCCAAGGTCAAGTGACATTCCGGGAACCGCGAACCGAACAGCGCGATCAACCTTTCGCAGTTCCACCTTGTCCATGCCGACCGATTTCGTTGCGCGCTCGAGTTCGGCATTGGCGGGCGTTCTGCTTTCCAAAACCGCCTTCCGCCAGCATTCGAGCAAAGGCAAAGTCGTGGGATCGAACACACCCCCGGATTCGTGCCATAAAAGCCGAGTGCGCTCGAGCAGCTCGAACACGTTTGGACTCACCCGAACCGGGCGCCGCCATGCCTCGCGGTTGACGAGGGCAATTTCACTGTCGGGACGATGCCTGCTGATTTGCCTCTCGAGCCGATCGATTTCGTCCAATGCCGCTTCTGCAGCAGCGCGCAACGCCGGTTCGCTTTCGCCATGGGCGACAATCTCGAACCTGGCATTCATTGCGCGTCGCGCTGCGGCAATTGATTGCATGCGAGCAATCCCGTGTGCTTCAAGCCGGCGATGGCCTGAAGCTCTCAGGCGTCAACACAGATTGAATTCGCAGAAACTCGCGGATGTGCTCCGAGGTCAGAATCCCAACCACACTTCCATCTTCGACCACCGGCAGCGAGCTGGCATCGGCCATTTCAAGTTTCATGTAAGCCCGCTGCGCTTCTTCATCAGGTGTTGCAGTGGCAAATTCCCGCTGCATGATCTCCTCGACCCTTGTGGATGGACCGCGCTTGGCAAGTTCGCGCAACAGGTCACGGCGATTGAGCATCCCCACAAGACGACCGCCATCGACAACCGGAAAATCGAGGTGAAACCCGGCGAGTGTATGTTCCACTGCCTTCTGGAGTGGATCCGACGGTGACAGCGTGCGGAAATTCGACGCCATCACTCGCCGCAAAGGTATGCCTTCAAGAGCTGAGCGCGCCTTGACAAGCTCGGCTTCATCTTCTGCACCCAGATAAACGAAAAGTGCAATGAAAACCAGAATGGGATTCATTCTGTACAGGCCAATGGCCCCTATGACGAATGCAAAAGCCTGGCCAATGTCCACCGCAATGTTCGTCGCGCGCCGCGGCCCCAATCGCAGCGCAAGCAAAGAACGCAACACCCGCCCGCCGTCCATCGGAAACGCCGGCACAAGATTGAACGCCGCCATGGCAACATTCGCCCACAGCAATCCTGACAAAAAATGACCGCTCGCAGGCCGGATTTCCCTGGGAAAAATGGTCGCTGCCGCGGGACCGATTGTCCCGACAATCAGAAGTATCAACAGAACATTGACAGCGGGCCCGGCAAGCGCAATCAGCAATTCATGGCGCGGCTCGTCGGGAAGCCGATTCAGGCGCGCCAGACCGCCGATTGGCATCAGGGTAATGTCACTTGTGTTGATGCCATACCTGCGCGCGGCGAAAGCGTGCCCCAGTTCGTGCAACAACACCACCCCGAACAAGGCCGCAACAAAAAGCAGTGCGTCAAGCACATCACGCGGCTGGTGCCGCCACACGTAATAGCGATGGGCAATCCACGCCAGCAAAATGACCAGCGTGACGTGCAGATGCACGCCAATCCCCGCTATCCGAGCGATTCGCCATGACCATTTCATTTGCCTGTGCGCAATTGAGACATGCCGCTCCTACTGTGCGTTCAAAGCCGGAAGATGCAAATGCTTCCGCCGCTTCCGCCGCGCCAGCCCGGCAACACAGGAAACTTGCAGAAACAGCGCCACCAGCTCACCATGAGTGCCACTGCGCTCCCGCGCGCGAAACGGGTCGCTCATTTGCGATTATATGAAGGCAATTCTTGTTTTGGCATTGTGCGTTGGTTCCTTTGCGGTGTCGGCCGCCGAGAATGTCCGGCTCTCATCTCTCGATTTGACCAAGATGCGGCAAGGATGGGGCAAACCGCAAATCGACCGTTCAATTCGCGAACAGCCGCTGTCGATCGGCGGGCGGCGGTTTGACCACGGCGTTGGCACACACGCAAAAAGCGCGTTGTGGATCGATCTTGCAGGCGGTTCGGAGCGGTTCACTGCGTTTGTTGGCGTTGACGATGCAGCCGGCAGCCCCAAAGCATCCGTCGCATTCAAGATCGTAGCTGATGGACGCACCCTTTGGCGGTCCGGCCCGGTCAAGCTGGGTCAGCCCCCAATCCCGGTTGACATCGATCTGCGCGGCGTCCGAACATTGATCCTGCTGGTCGGTGACACCGGGGACGGAATCGAGTTCGATCACGCAGATTGGGCAGACGCCGCCTTCGTTGTCAATGGTCCCGCTCCCAAGACAATCGATCCACCACGCGAAGAACCCATAATACTGACTCCGCCCCCGGCCCCGCGTCCTCGCATCAACGGCCCGCGCGTTTTCGGTGTCCGGCCCGGCTCACCGTTTTTGTTCAAGATTCCAGCTACCGGCGAACGCCCGATCCGTTTTGCGGTGGCCGGTTTGCCAAAGGGACTGAAGCTCGACCCGCTCACCGGCATCATCACCGGCAGCATCTCCAAGCCCGGGACATATGTCGTCACACTGCGCGCAACCAACCTCCACGGAACCGCAAGCCGTAAATTCAGAATTGTCTGCGGCGACAAGCTCGCATTAACCCCGCCAATGGGGTGGAATCATTGGTACACGCATTATGACCGTGTTACTGACAAGCTTGTCCGCGAAGCCGCCGACGCAATGGTCAAAAGCGGCATGGCCGATGTGGGCTACCAATACGTCAGCATCGACGATTGCTGGATGAATGCACCAAAACACAAAGACCCAATGCGCGTCGGCCCGCTCCGCGATCCGCAGGGCAACATCATCCCAAACCGTCATTTCCCGGACATGAAAGCCCTGACCGGTTACATCCATGCCAAAGGACTCAAGGCGGGAATCTACACTTCGCCAGGCCCTTTCACATGCGGCGGATTCGCCGGCGCCTACCAGCACGAAGCCCAAGACGCGCGCCAATTCGCCGAGTGGGGCTTCGATCTGCTCAAGTACGACTGGTGTTCGTATGGTGAGATCGCAAAGAACGATCCCGACCCGGAACTGGTCAAACTGAAGAAACCGTACATTCTCATGGCTAATCTCCTCAAACAACAGCCGCGCGACATCGTTCTGAACCTCTGCCAGTACGGCATGGGAAACGTCTGGGAATGGGGCGCCGAAGTCGGCGGACACTCATGGCGAACGGCAGGTGACCTCGGCTTCGAGCTGGATCGCATATTCGAGGTCGCCCTCAAAAATGCCGAGCACCGCCAATGGTCGAAACCGGGCAGTTGGAACGATCCCGATTACATACAGATCGGCAAAATTGGCGATGCCCGCGGCATGGGCGAACCCATCGATTGCCCGCTCTCGCCCAATGAACAGTACGCTTTCATGTCACTGTGGTGCCTGATGGCGGCCCCGCTGTTCTTCAGCGGCGACATGGGCGCCCTGGACCCGTTCACACTCAACGTCCTCTGCAACCCCGAGGTGATCGAAATCGACCAGGACCCGCTCGGCCAGTGCGCCCGCGTGATCCACAAGGACGAGGACACTTTCGTCATGGTCAAAGACATGGAGGACGGCAGCCACGCTGTTGGATTGTTCAATCGCGGTGAAGCGCCAGCCACAGTCACAGTCCGCTGGAGTGATCTTGGGCTCAAACCAAACCTGTACGTGCGCGATGTCTGGCGGCAAAAAGACCTCGGCAAATTCAAGTCCTCATTCACAGCCGAAGTCCCGCGCCACGGCACCGTCCTCCTGCGAGCAGGCCAAAAGAAATACAAACCGCAATGACCGCCCCGGTTTCTCTTTTTGAAAAGATAATCGCCATCGAAAACCTGCCGGCTTGGCGCGACAACCTCCGCAGACAAGGCCGGGTCCTGGTCGCCACAAACGGGTGCTTTGACATTCTCCACGCAGGGCACGTGGCCTACCTCCACGCTGCGCGGCGTTTGGGCGATTGTTTGCTGGTTGGATTGAACAGCGATAGTTCAGTCCGCGCGCTCAAAGGCCATGACCGCCCGTTGAACCCCGAGCAGGACCGCGCCCTTGTGCTTGCCGGCCTTGCCGATGTCGATGCAGTTTGCATCTTCAGCGAAATCAACGCCCTGAGGTTTTTAGGCATCGCGCAGCCCGACATTTACGTGAAAGGCGGAGATTATACGATCGATACAATCAACCAGGACGAACGCCGCTTGATCGAAAAAATGGGCGGGCGCGTCGAAGTGTTGCCCGGGCTCCCCGGCCGTTCCACCTCCGCCATTCTCGAAAAGCTCATCGAGTAAAGCGATAAAGTCTTTATTCTGATGCGATTCGGCCACTGATCCAATTTATTTCAGTGACCGATCCGCCGGTGTTAATAGTCGTGATTGCGTGCTTGGTTTTGTCCAACGCCAGGCTACGCCGTTGAACGTTGTGAGTTGAACGTTGTGAGTTGAACGTTGTGAGTTGAACGTTGCACGTTGAACGTTGCACGTTGAACGTTGCACGTTGAACGTTGCACGTTGAACGTTCCTGTCGGTTGACCGACTTGCTCGTCTGCTGGCCGGAGCCAAGGCCCGTAGGGCCGACATATTTGTAGTGGGGCCGGACGGCACACCGGACAAGCTCCGTAGGAGCGGCATCGCACTGAACGCGCATGCACAAACCGGTTGGTTCCGTTGCCGGGACGGCGGCGGGTTTGAGTCGCCCCTACGGGGCTTGTGAGCTTGTCGGGTGTCGCCCAGCTACAAAGATGCCGCCCCTCCGGGGCTGGGTGTGAACTGCCCGGGGACATAGTCTGTTTGTCATTCTGTTGCTTAAACGCTGCGGTGTTGACCGCTACGCTCAACGTTCAACGCGAAGCTGCTTCATCTATTCCGACTCGGTCCCAAAGGCCGCATCGTGGTGACCGCCTTACCGGCCTCCAGGGAAGCAGACACGGAGGAACTGATTAAACCCCCTGCCGGAAAATCTTCGCGAATATGAACGATTTTCCAATATAATCATACAGCCCGGCGTAGCCGGAATCAAAGCTGGCTGACGGGCACTGACCGGGCGCTCGGGCCCGTTGATGAGGGCCGTCGGTCACGCCCGGCTGCGACTTCGCAGAATCGGCCCTGAGCCATCCGAAGTGAACACGTCATTTGAAACGCGCGGTCTTCGGCTGGGGAGTATCCCAAGCCATGGAAAGCGCCCGCGTCGGTATCCGAAAACACGAACGTCTCCCGCATTGCTTTGGCGTGGTCAGCGTGTTCAGTGGTTTGCCTTCTTTCGCATGTTTGCCGCCCGCCGTGTTCACAACCGCTGAGCGGGGAGTGGCAGGATCAACCACCGAATATGCCAAACACGCGAAGAACCAAACCGGTATATCGTGATCGTGACCGAAGGGCCGAAAGCCCGGCTCATACCACCGCCCCTGCCCGGAAATCTCGCTGGATTGACCGCATTGATGTATCTCGTGCGGTTGGCCGGTGAGATTCCCGGGCTAAAGTTGTTGCGCGAACTGCATTTTTGGTCATGCTTGGCCCGCCGAATGTGTGGACTGTGACCCTGGCAAGGCGTGCAGTCGTCAAGCGCGGGGTTGCGCATGCAAATACGGGCAAATACACGCCCGAAAAGAATTCGCCAATGAAAAGAAAGACGTTCTTGTTGTCGAGCTGCTCCGGTTGCAGGAGCGTTTCGGTGGTTGTTTTGTGTGCAGTCGCCTTCTTCAACGCCGCCGCCGTCGGCGCCGAGGGCGGCATTTCGTCCGTCGAACTGCGTTCATCTCCGTTGATTGTGCGCAGCGGCACTGGCGAGCGAGCAGTTCTCGTCGGGACAATCAAGTCGGATGCGCTGACCGGTCTGACCGCTCGGGTGACTGGGGAAGGCTGGTCTGAAACGCCTGTGATTAAGCTTGGTGATCTTCCTTCGGGCACGAACAAAGTGCGGCTTGAAGTGCCGGTTTTCGGCGCCCCTGCAAAGGTGAAAGTCCGATTCGAATCCAGCGCAGGCAGTCATGAAGCCGGGCCGTTCGAAGTCAAACCGCCGAAGCGGTGGACAATCTATCTCACGCAGCACACGCACACTGACATTGGCTACACGCGGCCGCAAACCGAGATTCTGCCCGAACACCTGCGATACATTGATTACGCGCTGGATTTCTGTGACCTGACGGAGGATTACCCTGAAGACGCCAGGTTCAGGTGGACCTGCGAGACCGGGTGGGCTGTGCGCGAATATCTGAAGCGGCGCCCGGCGGAACAGATTGAACGGCTCAAACGCCGGTCTCGTGAGGGGCGCATTGAAGTTACTGCGATGTTGCTGAACATGTCGGAAATCGCCAGTGAAAGTTCGCTGGCGGCGTCGCTTGAGTTCATCGGCCTGCTTCAGCGCGAGTTCGGGCCGGTCCGAACTGCGATGCAAAACGACGTCAACGGTGCTGCGTGGTGTTTGGTTGATTACCTGTCGCAGCTCGGGGTGCAATACATCACGATGGGAATCAATCAAACGCGGTCAATTCTGCCTTTTGACAAGCCGACCACGTTTTGGTGGGAATCACCGTCAGGCAAGCGCCTTCTCGCCTACAGACCTGACCATTACATGACAGCGAATTTTTGGCACGTCGAACAGGGCAAGCTCGACGCTTTCATGCCAAATGTTGAACGTTACCTCGCGTCTCTCGAGGAACGGGGATATCCATTCGATCGCATCGGAGTTCAATTCTCCGGGTATTTCACCGACAATTCGCCGCCTTCAACAATTGCCTGCGACCTTGTCAAGGAATGGAACGAGAAGTACGCGTCGCCACGGCTCCGGCTTTCAACCGCACAGGAATTTCTCGCGTGGGTTCAAGAGAAACACGCCGGCGATTTGCCAGTCTTCAGGGTCGCATGGCCGGATTGGTGGACTGACGGTTTTGGTTCGGCAGCGCGCGAGACTGCTGCGGCGCGCCAGACCGACACTTCGATGCAGATGAGCCAGGCAATACTTGCCGAGGCAGCGCTGCTGGGCCAGCCGATCCGCAGCGGCGTCACCGAACGCGTTTCGGATATTCAGGACAACGTTTTTTTCTATGCTGAGCACACATACGGCGCTGCCGAGAGCATTGATGATCCGCTTGCCGAGAACACCCAGGTTCAATGGGGTGAGAAGGCAGCTTATGTTTGGGAAGCTGTGAAGGAATCGGCGCTGTTGCGAGAAGAAGCCTTTGGGTTGATCCAAGATCGACTGCCAAGAGGCGAACGACCGTCGCTGGTTGTTTTCAACACGCTCAATTGGCCGAGGTCGGGGCTGGTGAGGGTCTTCATTGACCACGAGATTCTGCCTCACGACCGGGAGTTCCGCATAATCGATTCTGAGTCCGGGGAAGCTGTTGCGGCGCAGCCATTGAGCAGGCGCGCTGAAGGCACGTGGTGGGCGATTTGGGTGAAAAACGTGCCGTCATTTGGTTTCAAAGTGCTCCGGATCGATGTCGGCAACAACAAGCGTGCCGCAGAACCCACCGGGCCGCCCGACGCCGGGGCTGTTGAGAATGGCTGGTACAAGGTAGTTGTCGATCCGGCCCGGGGAGCCGTGGTGAGTCTGCTCGACAAGGAACTTGGGCGCGAATTGGTGGATACAAACTCCGGCTGGGGGCTCGGGCAATGCATTTACGAGGTCTTGACTTCGGGGCGCGACATGAAACCCGACGCATTCCGTCGTTCTTCAGTGCGGAACGTCAAGATGGAACCAGGGGCCCGGGGCCCGATTTGGCAGAGCTTGCGATTTGGCGCCGAAATGGACGGCTGCGCAAAAGACCGCGGAATACGAGGCGAAATCCGGCTGTACAACACCGAAAAACGCGTTGAATTCCATTTCACGCTGCGAAAGGTGGCGGTTCGATCTCCGGAGGCTGTGTACGTGGCGTTTCCATTTAACGCGCCCGGAAGCGAAATGTTGTACGAAGCCCAGGGCGGCACCGTCGTCCCGGGCAAGGATCAGCTCCCCGGTTCGGCATCAGATTGGCAGACCGTCCAGAACTTCATTGCAGTCCGCCAAAGCGACAGCCAAATCGTGCTCGGCAGCGAAGCAATCCCGCTGGTACAACTCGGCGATTTCAATCTTGGCAAGTGGCAGCGCGTAACGCGCGTCGAGAAACCGCACGTCTATTCATGGGTAATGAACAATTACTGGTTCACCAATTTCCGCGCCGAACAGGAGGGCGATCTTGCCTTTGCCTATTACCTCACCTCGCTCAAGGACACTGCAAAGTCATCCGCCACGCGCTTTGGCTGGGGATCGCGCGTTCCAATGACAGCGCGGGTGCTTCCACCTGGCAAGTCCCGGAGCGACAGTTTGCCCGCGGTATTTTCATTTGCGCGCATTGACGCGCCGAACCTGCTGGTCGTGGAGGTCCGCCCGGCGAGGAGCGGCTCTGCGGTTGTTGCACTCGTTCGCGAACTGGACGGTCAGCCGTGTGTTTTGGGCGCCGCAAACGTCAATGTCCAGGCCCCGATAATCCACGTCGATGAGGTCAACGCCATAGAACAAACAATCCGCGAAGATGTGCGCAGAATAGAGTTTCAACCC
>JARYMD010000113.1 GCA_029907285.1 Verrucomicrobiota bacterium
GTGAGCGCTGTGGCTGCGGCGGCCGATTTCAGGAACCGGCGGCGATGAATGCTGTTGGCTGTGGAAGAAGCGTGTAATTGGCTTTGCGTTTTCATTTGATTTTTGGACGCAGGTTTCTGCATCGGGATTCAAGTCGGCTCAACTGCAACGCCGGAATTGTATGCCATTTGTCTGCCCAGGTCCAGCACATGCCGGACAAAGCGCGATAAAGATAAAGTGCCAGGCTCAATATCAGCCCAAAACACGCAACAGAGTGCCAGGCTTGATATTCAAGCCCTGGCCGGGCAAAATGCTATAAAGTGCCAGGCTCGATATTGCGGTCAGCGGCCGAATCAGGGGCAAGAACACAACGGTTTTTGGTCTATGGCCGCTGATCCTTGGTTTATGGTGTTCGGCTCGAAAATTTGGAAAAAACGGTTGCGTTGGTTCAGTTTTGCTGTTACTTGTGATGTGTCTTAGGTTTTTGGTGGTCAGCCTTTCAACGGTTCAATGAACCTCTTCGGGCTGGCTCTGCTCCCGAAGCTGCGTGGCGGTGGGCATCGGCGCTTGCCACACACAAGTTGAGGATTGAGCAGCAGCGTCCACACCAGCGATACAAGTATGAGCAATGTGACAACTGTGCCCGAGACCGGTGCGGGCTATCTTGAAATATCCGAAAAGGGTTTTGGGTTTTTGCGAACCCCGGAGAACCATTTTCAGCCGAAACCGACGGATATCTTTGTTACGCCGGACACGATCAAGAAGAACTTTCTCAGGGAAGGATGCCACGTTCACGGCCGGCTTCAACCGCCGCACCGGGGCAGCAGTCCGCAGTTGCGAGAAGTTCTCGCGGTCAACGGAACGCCGTTTGAAGAGTACACACGGTCAATCCGGTTCGAGAACCTCACCACCATTGATCCTTACGAGAAGTTCAAGCTGGAAACGACGCCGGAATTGATCGAGACGCGGATAATCGATCTTGTGACGCCGATTGGGAGGGGCACGAGGGGATTGATAGTTGCGCCGCCGCGCACTGGGAAAACTACGATCCTGAAACAGATAGCCAACGCTGTAACCACGAATCACCCCGAAGTGCACGTACTGGTGCTGTTGATCGATGAACGGCCTGAGGAAGTCACCGATTTTCAACGGTCAGTCAAGGCAGAGGTCGTTGCATCGTCAAACGACCAGGACCTCGAGACGCACGTGAGGCTGTCGCGCTTCATGATCGAACGTTGCCGCCGCATGGTTGAAGCGAAGAAAGATGTTTTTGTTCTTCTGGATTCTCTGACCCGGGTGGCGCGAGCTTACAACAGCGTGCATGGCGGGAGTGGCCGGACCATGACAGGCGGTGTTGACGCGCGCGCGCTTGAGATTCCGCGGAAGATTTTTGCTGCTGCGCGAAAGATCGAGGAGGGCGGTTCATTGACGATTGTGGCAACCGCGCTTGTCGAGACCGGATCGCGCATGGACGAACTGATCTTCCAGGAATTCAAGGGCACAGGCAACATGGAGCTGGTGCTGGATCGCAAGCTCGCTGACAGGCGGCTTTTCCCTGCCATTGACATACCTAGAAGCGGCACGCGAAAAGAGGAAAAGCTGTTCCCCAAACACCAGATCGAGGCTGTCCGCAAGCTTCGCAGGATGATGGTGGACCTGCAGCCTGTCGAGGCAATGGAGACCCTTCAAGCGGCGCTGAAGAAACACCGCACGAACGACGAACTGCTCGCCAAGCTGCTTTGATTATTGATTGTCAGCGCGGCGCGGAATCATGCTCAACCATTTGGGTTTGCGGGCGATGATTCCGGAGCGTCTTGTTTGGAGGTTACAGGCGCGGTTGTTTCCGAGTTGAGGAGCACGCTGAGATTCTCCTTGCGCGCCATGTATGCGGTTATCATTTCAACCGTGCGCTCGACGGCGCCAGTGCTGGCTTTAACCACATGGACGGCGTTTTTGCCCAGTTCGTCGCGCCGCCCCGGGTTTTTGAGCAGATCATCTATTGCCGGAGCCAGTTCGGAAGCATCGTGGATTTGCACCGCTGCGTTGTGGCGGACGAAACTTTCCGCGATCGCAGCAAAGTTCTGCATGTTTGGGCCGAAGATCATCGCCTTGCCAAGAGCGCCGGGTTCGATCGGGTTTTGGCCGCCTTCGGCGGTGAGGCTCTTGCCGACAAACACCACGGTTGCATGCTGATAAAAGCACATCAGTTCCCCGGTTGTGTTGACAAGCAGGCACTCGACCGAGCCCGGCGGCAGCCGGGTGGCTGAAGTGATCTCGCGCCGATAAACGAACTTCAATCCCCGCGCTTCCAATTCGCGCCCGACCTCTTTTCCGCGTTCGAAATGGCGCGGCACAAGCACCAGGAACAGGTTCGGGTGAAACGGCTTGAGCCGTTTGTACGCTTCAGCCAAAATCGCTTCTTCGCCGGCGTGCGTGCTTCCGCCCACGAGAAGCTCGGCGGATTCCGGGACGCCGATTTGTTGGAGAAGGACCGGCACGTCCAATTGCCCGCGCGCCTCGAATTTGGCTGCGTCGAATTTCAGGCTCCCCACCACATGGACCGCTTCCGGCCGACAGCCGAGGTCGCGGAGTCTTGCCGCGTCGGTTTCACTTTGGGCGCCGACGCCTTTGAAGCTTGCGAATAGCGGCCTGAAGAGAAAACCGAGGCGCCGGTAACCTCGATAAGAGCGATCCGAAAGCCGCGCGTTGACGAGGAACACCGGCGTGTGCCGATCTCGCAATTTCCAAAGAAAATTCGGCCAGATTTCCGCCTCGATCAACATGACAAGGTCGGGGTGTATTACAGCCAATGCACGCGAGACTGCCCGGCGGAAATCTATGGGGTAGTAGATTCTGAGGACGTGGGGGGGCAGTCTTTTGCGCAATTGTTCCATGCCGGTTGAAGTCGTTGTGGAAACCACGATTTTCACGTTTGGAATGCGCGGTTCGAGCGCGCGGATCAACTGGGCGCAGAGATTGACTTCGCCAACGCTTACTGCGTGGAACCAGATTACGCGGCGATTTGTAACAGCATGCTTGACTGCCGAGCCGTATCGGCCAAATCGCTCGCGCAGTCCGTCCCGCCAGTTGCCGCGGCGCCACATTTTCAGGAAATACCATGGCGAACTCAGCCAGAACAACAGCGGGAACAGAATGTTATAAAGTATCCTCATCTGAATTCGCTGGAGGAGTTTTTAGACCAAACCTCGCTTTGCCGCAATTCCTCTTTGGCAAGACGCCTCGGCAAAGACAGCCCAATTGCAGGAGATGCATGCTGTTACCCAGCGAGCCGGAATCAGGGCATGTGCTGAGGTATCGGCGCGCCCTACCTTTATGCAAGATAAAGTGTCTGGCACTTTATTGCGTTTTCGGCGCGCCTTGCCGTTGATGAAATCTTGCGCAAGGCAGGGCAGGCGCTCGGCACATGGCACAAATAAAGTGTCTGGCACTCTATTGCGTCTGTGCGGAACCCGGCCGGTTCACTGACCAGTCCTCATGTTCCTTTTCATGAGACTTTTCCGCCCAAAGGCGGGACTACAAACCGGGGCGGGCGGTTCAAGCCATTGGCATTGACAACCCGCGGTCCCGTTGAACGTTGCGATTTGAACGTTGGACGTTGAGCGTTCCTTTCAGTTGAACGGCTGGGTCGTCTGTCTGACAACGTTCAACCCAAATCCGCGCGCAGAGGATTGGACGCAAGGAGTCGTCGAGCAACAAAAAGCGTGCGGGAGCGCGGATTTGGTCGCAGCCCGCTTTGCGGGCTGATTCCCTATTTTGCGCCCCAAACAGCCGATCGGTTGAAGGCTCGCCGTTGCGAGTTCCGATTAGTTGACGGGCTGGGCAGTTTTGTTGGCAGCGCTCAACAGCGCAGCGCTCATCAACGGGCGCAGTCGGCGGCTCAGTGCCATTCAGGCTGCTTTGGTTCCTGTTGCACCGGGCTCGGGACACATGCGGACTGGGGTCAAAGGAACAGTACGCGGATGGTTGACGGGCGGGGGAATGCAACTGCTGCGGTCCGGGTTGCAGTGCACGAATGTCAGTCTCCGACCCGCATTGTCCACATTCCTTTCGGGGCATTTGTGGTGCCCGTGCCCACGGTATCTGTGATCCGGTGAATGGCGACGTGGCCGTCATGAAAAAGATAGTTGAATCTCCGCCCATGGAGGCCGTAGGCGGTTGTTGCCCATTTGTGTTTTTCTCCAATGACGATTTGGTATGGCGATTGTTCCGGGTATGCCCCTTGGGCGGGGCCGCTCGGCCCCATGCAGAACGATGGCCAGTCATTGCCGCAGATGTTGCCGCCCTCGGCCTGTTCGACGAGGAGGATTGTTCCCGAGGGTTCCTGCACGACGCTGTCTCTATAACCTCTGGCGTCCCAGTCAGGGAGTGCGCCCGGGGCGGACCCGCGGAGTTCATAGTAAACTCCCACGCCGTATTCTGGGGGCGGCAACGGGGCGGTTTTGGAGTTTAGCATGAACGATGGGCCGGCGTAGTTCATCGCGTAAGTGCGCCTCTGACTAAAGGCGGCCCAGACAATGGTGATCTGAATTCGGTCGGCAGGGCACTTGAGGATTTTTGGAATGGTCGATTTATCGGCGAGTGAGCCGGCTGCGCCGAGGATGAGGTCTTGTTCCGGGGAGGTTCCACCGATGTACCGATGAAGATAATCGTCCCAGGACAGTTGGTATTGGTAATCGCCGGTCGAGTAGGCTGTCGGGGGGTACTGGTCGTTATGATCGGCCGAAAACAGGAAGAATCCGACTCCGAGCTGTTTCATCTGTGAGGTACATTGAAGCCTTTGGGCGCGAGCTTTTCCGATGCTCAGGGCCGGCAACAACAAACCGGCCAGAATGGCGATTATTGCGATTACGACCAACAGCTCGATCAATGTGAACGCCCGGGCGGGCGGCCACGCGGTCGGTTTTGGGGAACACAAGCCGTGGTTATGATTAACAGTCTGTTTGGCCGGCGCGTTGAGTTTCGCAAAAAGGCGCAAGCTGTTGTTCACGGTTGTGAAGCTATCCCTTGTTTGGTTTGCAGGCAACTCAAACCTGTCATGGTTCGGCCGCATCGGAATCGCCGTCTTCGATCTCCGCACGGAACTTGCGCGAGACCTTTGGGCGGATGAACCCGTAAACGAGATAAGAAGTGAAGATCAGTGGCAGCACCACCGGAAGAATTCTCTCGCGGAGCACGAGGATCAACCCCACAAACAGTGTTGCTATGACGAGCTTTCCGAACGGGCCCTGGACACTCAGGTTGATCGATTTGAAAGACGGGTACTTGACGTCGCTGATCATCATCACCGAAAGGAACACCATTATGACCGGCAGGATGTACCGCCAACGGTGCCATGGAAAATCGCGGTCGTCGTACCACATCAAAAACAACGTCAACGAAGCCACAAGGCCCGCGGCCGCCGGAATCGGGAACCCAAGGAACTCCTTGGTGCCGCCTGACCCGGCCTCGGCGGCCAAACAGTTGAACCGCGCCAGCCGGAGTGCGCCACTGATGAGGTAAATCGATGCGATGAACCACCCGACCTCAGGATGATTCACGAAAACATCTTTCAGGACAATTCTGTGAACCAGAAACGCGGGCGCAACGCCAAACGAAATCAGGTCTGCAAGTGAATCGAATTCGCGTCCGAAGGCGCTTTCAGAGCCGCCCCAGCGCGCGAGCCGGCCGTCCATGATATCGAAAATGCATGCCAGCAATATGAAAAAGAGAGCGTATCGGATTGAGGCGCTGTATGTGGCTTCTGCCGGGTTTGCCTCAACAATTTTCGTCAGAGCGACGAAACCGCAAAACAGATTTCCCGCGGTGAGGAGATTTGGCAGAAAGTAAATCTTCAGCCGCGGCTCGGCATTGGCGCCAACTGCCTGTTGGGCGTTCGATTTAGACACGGACAGAACTCCTTTCTGCGACCACGGTTGCCCCGGCGGTGACATGATCGCCGACTTTAACCAGCACCCGGACATTCATGGGCAGGTAAAGGTCAACGCGCGAGCCGAAGTGAATGAGGCTGATGCGTTCACCGCGCGCAACCTTGCCAAACGGTTGCACCCATACCGCAATTCGGCGTGCGACAAGACCGGCGATCAATCGAATCCCAACTCTTTCGCCGGGTTGTTCAAAGGACTCGAATCCAAGCAGCACGTTTTCGTTGTGGGCCGCGGAATCGGCGCGCATGGCGTTCATGTAGCTGCCCGGCGTGCGTTTGGAAAACACGAGCCGGCCGGCCACAGGACTCCGCTGCACGTGCACATCGAAGACCGACATGAACACTGAAATGCGGCGGCAACGCCCGCCCATGAACTCGGGCTCTTCGACCTCGTCAACCAAATCGACCTTTCCGGATGCGGGCGACACAATTGCTTGGGGTGTTGACGGGACGGCCGGTTCCGGGTCGCGAAAGAAATATATTGTGAACAGGGCGAATACCAGCCACAGCACCATCAGTCCGCCGGCAACCCGCACAATGAGCGGGCCGAGGAGCTTTGCCAGAGCTCCGGCGAGCATGAGGGCGAGGATGAACACCAAGGTCCAGTAAATCACTCGCAATGCTGCTCGCGTAGCCTCGCTAGCGTTTCGCATGACGGCATCCTACCATGCTCCGGCAGGGTTGAAAGGAAGAATTGACCCTGGCCGGGGGCTCAGGTCGTTGGCGATGCAGGCTCCTCAACCCGGGCATACAGCTCGAGGGTGTCGAGCACTTTTTCCTCGATCAACTCGCGCGTGACGTAACCGAGCGCGTTCTTCTCATAAAGTTGCTGGGCGAACTTGTCCGGCCTGACGCCATAACGTCTGGCCAATTGGATGATCCTCTGCTGGATTTCCTCGGTTGTGACGGTGATCTTTTCCTGTTCGGCTATGCGCTGGAGGACAATCATGGCCTTGACCCGTTCGCGGGCGCTGTTGCTGGCAACGGTGTAGATTTCGTCCTTTCGTTCGTCTATGGCTTCTTTGGGCACGCCGCGCTCCTGATTGGCCCGGACAATGTCATAAATGACGTTGCGGGTTTCCTGCATCACGTACTCCTCCGGGAGCTCGCAGTTGACCCGTCCCAGCAATGTGGCGACAAGCTGGTCGCGGACTTTTCTTTTCTTGTCTGCGGCAAGCTGCAGTTCAAGGTCGTGCCTGACTCCGGCCTTGAGAGCCTCGAGGTTTTCAGCGCCGTACTCTCTGGCAAGTTCATCCCCCAAGGGCGGCAGGGCTTTTTCCTTCACGGTGATAATCTCGACCTCATAGCTGGCGGGCTTTCCGCGGAGTTCCTCGACGACAAAGTCTGCCGGGAAGGTGATGGTGACAGTGCGTTTTTCACCGGCGGAGGCGCCGATGAGCTGGGTTGTAAAGCCGGGTATGAACTCGTCCTCCGACACACGCAGCCAGAAACTTTTCTTCTCGGCCAGGCCGCGGGCAGTGGGCGCGAAGTCTGTGATGGGCTTGCCGTCGATCGTGCCGAGGTAATTGACCACGACAAAATGTCCCTGCTGGACCGGCTGATTGCAATCGACGAACCGCGCGCGTTGGGCGCGCAACGATTCCAGAGCCATTGCAATGTCTTCTTCGGTCACAGTGCGCGTGTCCGCTCTGATGGGAAGATTGCGGTAATCCGGCAGCTCGAACTCAGGCTCAGTTTCAACCGTTACTGTGAATGAGAACGGCTTGCCTTCTTCCAGTATTCCGTGTTCAAGCTCGGGTTTGCCGATTGGGCGGAGTTTTTCCTGCGCCATGGCTTTCCGGTATGCGTCCGGGACCAAGCGGTCTTTGAGCTCTTCTTGTATGCGTTGGTGGAACGCCTTCGCGACGACAGCCTTCGGCGCTTTGCCGGGTCGGAATCCCGGCAACTGCGCCTTGCGCGCCAACTCGCCAATTATCTTGTTCCTGGTTTCCTCTACTTCTTCGGGCGAGAGCTCGACCCGAACCAGTTTTTTGCAAGGACCCAAATGTTCGACTGAAACGTTCACAAATACCCTTTTCTAAACTGCCGCGCCAAACCGGCGCCCCGGTTGCGTGGGGGACCGATTCGCCCCGCGGCAGCACCTCATAGTGAGATCATCTGCGGCGGGCGTCAAGCGCGCCACAAAGCCAACAATTTTCGTTGGCAATCAGTGCCGGGTTTCTGGCACTATCAGGCCGCGCAGAATGATCTGGACCAACAACAAATCTGCAAGCACCTTGCATCTCTATCTGCAACCATGAAATCAACCAAGAAAATCGAGCAGGCTTATCGACTCGCTTCAGAACGCTATGCAGCCGTCGGTGTTAACACCGAGGAAGCGCTCAAGAAGCTGGCAGGTGTTTCCGTCTCAATACATTGCTGGCAGGGAGACGACGTGGGCGGTTTCGAAAGTGCGGGCATGGAGCTGGGGGGCGGACTGGCCGTGACGGGCAATTACCCGGGCAAAGCGCGGACTCCGGCAGAACTCCGGGCCGATTTCGAGAAGGTGTTGTCGTTGCTGCCGGGCAAACACCGGTTCAATGTCCACGCGTCCTACGCTGAAATGAACGGCAAACGCGTTGACCGTGATGAAATCGGCGTTGAACAATTCCGCAACTGGATCGACTGGGCAAAGAAACTGGGGATCGGAATGGACTTCAACCAGACGTATTTTGCGCATCCGAAGGTTGATGGCGGATTCACGCTTGCCCATCCGGACAAGTCGATTCGGAGGTTCTGGATTGAGCACGGCATTCGTTGCCGCGAAATCGGCGCTGCGATTGGCAAGGCGCTCGGCAAAACGTGCCTTACCAATCTCTGGATTCCCGACGGCATGAAAGACACCCCCGCAGACAGACGCGGACCGCGCGAGCGGTTGGTCGAGTCACTCGATGCGATTTTCAAGCCCAAGATCGATCGCAAACACAACGTTGACTCGGTCGAGCCAAAACTGTTTGGCATCGGCGCCGAAAGTTACACACCCGGCTCGCACGAGTTTTATTTGGGGTACGCGGTGAGCCGTGGGATTCTGCTGACGCTGGACGCCGGCCACTACCACCCGACAGAAACCATTGCAGACAAAATCTCGGCGGTGCTCTGTTTTCTGCCGGAGCTGGCGCTGCACGTGAGCCGGGGCGTTCGGTGGGACAGCGACCATGTTGTGACCCTGACGGACGAGCTTCAGGCAATCGCGCAGGAGATTGTGTGGGGCGGATATTTGGGACGGGTCCGCATCGGGCTCGATTACTTCGATGCCAGCATCAACAGGATCGCTGCATGGGTGATTGGAAGCAGGAACATGATCCGGGCATTGCTGATGGCCTTGTTGACGCCAATCGATTCCATCAAAGCGGCCGAAGCCAGGCGCGATTACACCACGCGCCTTGCTTTGTTCGAGGAAACCAAGTCGCTTCCGTTTGGCGCGGTATGGGACTGGTATTGCCTGAAGAACGACGTTCCGGTCGGCGAAGCGTGGCTTGCCGAAGTCAAGCAGTACGAAAAAGATGTCTTGTCAAAACGTTCCTAGCCCGCATGTTTGATACCCTGAGCAGTCTGCGAAACGGGTGTCTTCAAAAGATCAAGAAATATGCGGGCTCTTGGAAACCCGCGCCAGGCCCGGCAAGTAGTCATATGTTCCACAGTGTGTCAGTAGTCGCGTTGCCGAAATCGGCTCTGACGGGGAGCACGGTGCGCGGTCTGGAAACTGAGGTTCTCGCATCTGGCCGCGGGTTTCCCTGGCCCGGAAATCTCACCGGATTGAACGCATGGGTATATTCCAAGGAATTGGCCGGTGAGATTTCCGGGCAGGCTTCTGGACCGGCAATTTCAAGTGCAGACCGCGCCAATCTTCGTTCTGATTCTGGCCTGACAACCGGTGCGCAGAGAAGATCAACAGATAACCTGACAGGTTGAAAACGGGCGCCTGCTCTCGGAACGGGCGCCCGCCCAACCAGAAATATGGAGCTGCCATGAACGAAACTGCCCAAGTAACAAATCCCGTGCTCGGCGTCACAATTTTCGCCCTCGGCGGGCTTGCAGGCGCCGTGTTTTACCTCCCGTTCAAGAAGGTCAAAAACTGGGCTTGGGAGAGCTACTGGTTCGTGTATGCCGTCTTTGGTTTGTTGATTGTGCCGTGGGTTTTGGCCTTGGTCACTTCACCTAATGTGATTGCGGTGTTGAAACAGGCGCCGGGACGGCAGGTGCTCTATTGTGCGATGTGCGGTGCGATGTGGGGTGTCGGCGGCCTCACATGGGGTTTGATGATCAGATACCTTGGAGTGGGGCTTGGTTTGGCGATAGGCTGCGGGCTCTGCTCGGCCGCGGGAACGCTCATTCCGCCAATAATCTCCGGCAACCTGCAAAAACTCTTTGGCACGCCTGCCGGCTATGCGTCCTTGGCGGGCGTCGCAGTGTCGTTGCTGGGCATTGTGCTCGTGGGCATGGCCGGCATGTCCAAAGAAAACGAGCTGCCCGACGCGGAAAAGAAAAAGGCAGTTGCCGAGTACAATTTCAAGAAAGGGCTGATGGTGGCGATTTTCTCCGGCCTGATGAGTTCCGCAATGAGCTTCGGGCTGCAAGGTGGCGCGGACATCGAGAAACTCGCACAGACCGTGTCGCCGGTTACCTCTGCAACATGGAGAGGCATGCCCGTGCTTGTTGTGGTGCTGTTTGGCGGGTTCATTGTGAATGCGACCTGGTGCATCCTGCTGAACGTGCGCAACAAAACCAGCGGCGATTATTGCCGGACAGACGCGCCGTTGTTCCTGAATCTTGTGTTTGCGGGGCTGGCCGGCGCGATTTGGTGTTCGCAGTTCATTTGCTTCAAAACAGGCGAGCCCGCCATGGGCAAGATGGCTTACGTTGGATGGGCGGTTTTGATGGCCAGCGCCATCCTGTTCAGCACGCTCCTTGGCATTCTGCTTGGCGAGTGGCGAGGCACCAGCAGCCGAACACGCACCTTGCTGGCGGCTGGGCTGGTGCTGCTGCTGCTCTCATCGGTCATCGCTGGTTACAGCGGCAATCTGGCTGAGAAACAGAATGTTGCTCCAAAGGCGGAACTGGCTGGGCAGGGCACAGCGAGGATTTGAAGGGCAAAACCCCTGTGACCGAGCTTTGAATGAAGAAAGCGCGCCTTGCTGGCGGATTGCTTTGGCATCGCGAGGCCGAAGTCGATGTGTTGGTCTCGGTCTTGCAATAGCAAGCTGGTCGT
>JARYMD010000114.1 GCA_029907285.1 Verrucomicrobiota bacterium
CGCGCCCTGCCGTTGATGAAATCTTGCGCAAGGCAGGGCGGGCGCTCCGCGCACACCGCAAACAAAGTGCCTGGCACGTTGTTTTGTGCAAACCTAATAGCCCAAGGAGACTCGATTCACCGGTGCCCGGTCAGGAATTGGCTCGGCAGGCTCAAGTGCGGAAGCCTCGAGAGAATCAAGGTTCTGGTCTTGCTTCTTGTCTCAAAAACTCGCAGGGGTTTATGACTATATTCGGAAGCGTTTCACATTCGCGAAGGTTTTCAGGCTGCGGGTTGCGTGCGCCCGGAAATCCACCCGGAATGGAGTTTTGGACGCATTGGTCTTGTCAGGCGTTGCGATTTCCTGGACCAACTCTGTGTTTGCTTCTGGTTCTCGGCCGAGGACGGCCGCGCTCCCGGGGCCGTCGCTTTTTCCAACGCTTTGTGGGAGCGCGAGCATTCTTGCCCGCCCCCGGCCGGTGAATGTTCGGGCGCCGGGTTCGTGTCATCGAAACTTCCTTACGATCCGTCGTCGGGTTGATGCGGCCGAGGACGGCCGCGCTCCTGACGCGATTGCTTTCTCCAACGCTTTGCGGGAGCGCGGCGATTCTTCGCCGCCCCTAGCCGGTCAATGTTCGGGCGCCGGATTTGCGCGATCGAAACCTGTGCGTCCAATCCGATGCGATTCCCGGGCTCGGCGTGTTCTGCAGCCCCAGCGGCGGACAACGCTCATCAATGGTCGCAGTCGCCGGCTCGGTACCCCTCAGGCAACTTTGGTTCCGGCTACGCCTGGCTGCCAAATATGCGGGCCCCGGAAATCTCACCGGGGTGAAGGCACCAGTGAATCCGAAGGGGTGGCCGGTGAGATTTCCGGGCTAAAGGCGGGACTACAGACCGCCACGGGCATGGCATCGCCCAAAATGCGGGACAACCGATCGCTGTTAGATTTCCGCGTTTACGGCGAAACGAGAAGACCGGCTGTCACAGCTCCGGCGCACCAAGAACGGCGCGCCCTGCCGTCCATGAAATCCTGCGCAAGCCCGGGCAAGCGCTCCGCGCACGCCACACAAAACGTACAATGTGCCTGGCACCCTATCAGCACGCGAAGGGTTCCCCCACAGCCTTCACCAGCCGCCGACTGGAACAAGGGACAATCTGCGGGCCATGCCGCAATCCGGGGGCAGAACCCAAACAACGAGCCTGTCACCCTATTTACGTCTTCGTTGGCTGTGCATGGGTGGCAGGCGGCATGTACTGAATCAATTCATTTGCCGCGTTCGGTTCCCAAGGGAGGAAGTGACCGCGAAGCGGCCGCATCGTTTCCCCGCAAAGAAATGGGGCGGTAAATGAATTGGTTTATCACACGCCACCAGCCACACACGCACATCCAGACAAGGGGCCGTTTACCTTTGCCGTCGCCTTTGTCGGAACCCGAAGAAACAGAGTGTGCCTATCAACCAGTGCGGGCTGCGGCGAGGGAAGGAAACGGCAGGCCCGATATTGCACTGTGCCGGCCTGTTATCGAAGATCGGCTTTGATGCGGTAGTATCTGGCCCCTGCAAATGGCTGGGGTCTGTCAAGGACGTCAATCGGACGCAGTGCAGCCGAGCCCGTGTCCTCGATGGGCACTCGTGCGACTTCCTGCCATTCGGCGTCCGGGGCAAGGCTCGAGCTGACTTGAATCGAGTAGGTGCGATTGAATGCCGCGTTGAACTCGAGTTTGATGCCATGGTCATCGAAAGAAACCCGGTCGAAAGCGGGTTTGCTTGCTCGATCCAACGGGTTTGTGCCTGCGACATATTCGGCGCCTGTGGGCATGCCATCTCCATCGGGATCGGCATCCAGGTCTTCTTGCCATGCCGGTTCAAGGCCGTGTGTGAGCTCAAACAAATCGTCCATGCCATCGGCGTCAGTGTCAGCGTTGGGCGCTGCGACCCGTACTGCCGCGGCTCTGGAAGCGACCGCGCCGGCGTCGTTCGACACAATCACGTCGTATTCGCCCGTGTCGCTGACCTGCAGATTCAGCAATTGCAAGGTGGCAGTGGTGGCTCCGGGCAGTGGCGTGCCGTTCTTGCGCCATTGAAAACGCGGGTTGCCCTGGGCCCGAGCTGCCACCTGAAGTGTTGCCGAGCGCCCGACCAGGGTTGCCAGCCCTGTCGGGTGCTCGTCAATGATCGGCAGAGCGCCGACAAGCGGCGGGCCGCCCGGCGTAGGGACAGAAGCAATCCAATTGGCCGGGTCATTGCCGTAGGCATGTTCGGGCTGGCGTTGCAGGCTGAAACCCAAACCGTCTGCGCCAGGCGGCCATGGGATTTGGTCGCGGTAGTCCGCGCGGTCAACCACAAGCTCGGTCCATGTCGGGTTGTCCGCTGTTCCAACACGCAGCGGTGCGAGCAATCGAATGCTCTCGTCGCTGTTGTCGAGTTTGCCTTTCCATGGGCCGAACATGCGCACCTGTGTGCCGAAGCCGTATTTGGCGCGGAATGCTTCAGTCTGTGTTCTGTCAGCCACTGGATCGAATCCGACCAACAGGAGCCGTTCCCCGGGCAGCATTGTGATGTTTTGAGGGAAGATGAAATCAACGGCATGGGCCACGCGCCATGTGTTGGTTGGGGCTTCGGAGTCGAACAGGGTCACTGGATCGTTTGCGAGGTTGAGAAGCTCGATGTACTCGTCCTCGGGCGCGTCCCACCATGCGCCGTTGGCGAACACGTCCGGCGGGTGATACATGATTTCGGAAATTACGACGGGGCCGATGCGCGGCCCGCTGTTGAGGCCGCCCAGCGACGCCGAACTTTGAAGAACGAAGTGTTCTTCGCCCGTGCTGATGACGTGACGCCCGTAAGTGGCACCTTGCGGCGAAGCCCCAAACTTGAACCCGTTAACATAGCCGGTCAGATGCCCGTTAGGCGTGGCCGAGAAAAGATAGACCTCTTCGCCCGCCAAGCTCAGACCGAAACTGTCCAGTCTGCCCGGGCGATTGAACTGGTCCGCATCCACCACCAGAAACCCGGCTGGTGGAATGACGCTTTGCTTTGGCATCCGGTATTTCGGGGTCCGCAGGTCGTCAGAGAGAAGCCAGCCGGTTATATCGACAGGTTCAGAACCCGGGTTGAACAGCTCGATTGCATCGCGCTGACCCGGACCAGGATTTGCGAGCACCTCGGTTATGAGGACCGTTGGGACTGAGGCAGGCGGTGGATCGGCGTGGCCCGGCGTCCCAAGCCATGCCGTTCCGGGACGCCACCCGGCTGCCGTGCTGAGCTTGTTGGGAGGAACGTCCATGCTCGCCGGGACAAGCGCAAATCCAACGCCGCGTGTTGCCGGATACCATCCGCTGTCATACCGGAATTCCTCAACCACCTCGTCCATCGGACCGACAAGGCGGATTGTCTCGCCGTCGTTGTCAAGCCGCCCTGTGTATTCGCCAGCAAGACCGGGAATTGAGCTGTGGCGTCTTTCGAGCGCCGCCCGGTTTGCGGCAACAACCACACGTCCGCCCGGCGGCAGCGACTGCACTGCGCCGGTCGAGAAATCGAATTGAATGCCCTGTGTGAATCTGAACCCTGCAAGGTTGATGGTTGAATTGCCAGCGTTAACCAATTCGATGAACTCATAATCCTCCGGGTCGGTCTCAGAGTCCGGGCCGTCAGCCATGGGACTGAACATGATCTCACTCACGCGCAACTTGGGGATTGCGGTGACGAATGTGCCGACGGCTGGTCCGCTCCAGTTTGTGCCCTGCCGGGCGCGGGCGAACACGCGCACGTTGCGGTCCAGTCTGATTGGACCTGAGTACAGGGACGCTTGCGGCCGGATGGCGCCACGTGGCATGCGCGGATCGGCGCCGTCGAGGGTGTAATAAATCGAGCCTTTGGGGGCGGTGATTGATAGGAGTGTGCCTGTCTTGACGAATCCCGGTGTGAGACCGAACTCAGGGCTGCGCAGGAATTGGCTGTCAATCCAGTTGAACCGATCGCGCACCCATTTCTTTTTGTTAGCGATGATTTGGGCGTAGGTTGGCTGGATGTAGATGCTCGGGTTTGGCCAGACGTAGGTATTAAGCCTTGGCCAACGTGAAAACTCGCGATCCTTGCTTTCGTTCAGGTACGCGGCGATTTCGTCGATGCGCGCAAGGACGTTTGTTGGGTTGAAAATGTTTGTTCTCAGGGCACTCCAGCGGTCGATGATCGCCTGGTTGAAGTCAGGGTCGCCGTTGCGGGCAGTGGTTGAAGTTGTGCCTGTGATGAGCCGCCTGAGCCAGATGTGATCGTCCGCTCCAAGGAGGGTCCAGTACCAGCCTGAGGGGTTCCATCCATCGAGGTAATCAGCGTTGCCGAGGCTGAGGTTCCAATCCCATATCGGGTCCATCTTGACCTTGCCGCCGCGGTCTTTGTGGAAGTAATTGCTGAGCCTGTAGCCGTCAATTTGTTTGGTGAACTCGACGATCCAGTGATTGTCCACGAAAGAGTCCATGTCGATGAACGCCGAGTAATGTCTGGCGCCGGTGCGGGTCAGCCAATCCGATGCGTAAAGCGCTTCTTCGAAAGCGTTGAGGTAATTGCGGAGCCAGTTGCGCTGTGCGGTGTTGATCTCGCGCGGTTTTGGGTCGTGGTACTTGAGGTATTGGGCGTTGAAGCCCGCACCGCCGCGCGTGGTGAAATTGAGATCGCCCGGGCTGTTCTTGTCTTTCTTGAAAATGTAGCCGCCGGTGATATCGGGCTCGGTTGTCACACTCGGTCCCATGCGCGCCACTTCGACCCTGTTGTTGTCGATCTCGATTTTTTCCAAGAGTACATAGATGCCCTTGTAGTCTGTGGGGTAGGTGAGCGTGCCGCGGGTTTCGTCGATAAACACCTCGACGAATTTGCGCCGGACAGCGTAATGGCCCATTTGCTCGTGAAGTTCAAAAGAGAGGAAATTGTTGAGAAGACTCTTGTCCGAATACGGGCCGTGCAAAACCCAATCGTCGTTGGCCGGCAAACCGAACAACGGGACGTTCTGGTTGACACCGGCTGGATCGGTCAACTCGAGACGATACGGCTGTTTCGGAAACCCACGCGATGACTGGCCGCGCACGTTTAATCCGCCCATTCCCCGGTGCGCCGCCGGTCCGAGCAATGCCGCCCGACCACGAACGGTGTCAATTGCAGTAACGAACACCGGAGTGCGCGACGCCGAATTCCCCGAAATGCCCGGCTGAACCGGCTGAATGATCAGCAATGGCAAATTGGATGAGAAGTTTGACAGGTTGGCTGCGACCAATTGGTAGCATTCGGCGATGACCCTGCTTGGCAGCAAACCGTCCTGATATACTCGCGCCTGAAACACGATGCTGCCACTGATCGTCACGGGACTGGCATACCGGATGCCGCTGGTTGGGGAGGGCGGCACGCCGTTGGTCGAATAATAGATCGTGCCCGACGGCGCCTGTATTCCGATGACCAGTCTGTTTGTGACATACATGCCGCCCGGCACTGAAAACACCGGGTCTGGTGCGAACCCAGGTCCGCCCGACGCGTTGGCCGAACCCGGACTCGGTTTCGTGAAATACCCCGTTATGGATGCATCCACAAGGTCTCGCCCGTAGGAAATGTCCGTGCGCTGCGGCGGATATGCAGGCGCAAAGGCGTCGATGACGTTCGTGCTCGAGTCAAGCAATGCGAGGTACTCGCCCTCCTTTGAAAGCTTGAAGTTTGTGTGCAGTTCCGGGCTTGTCCGATCTTTGCCCGATGCCCACACAAGCAGATAACCGGCCGGGCCCACAACGACCTCCGGGAACCGCCATTTGGCCGGCACAGCAGCGTCGTCGGTCAAGAACCAGCCCTCCAGTGACACCGGTTCATCGCTCAAATTGCGCAACTCGATCCATTCCGAGCGCGCGCCGTCCCGGTCGCGTATTCCCGTGCCGTTGTCCGCGAGAAACTCGGAAATGATCACGCGCGCCGGCGGCATGCTCTTGGTGAGTGTGCAGGACCAGTCGGTTCCGACGAACGGCATCGCTTCGGGCGTGGTGTCTGTGATGCCGTGGTTGGGCGACCATGCAAAAACCACAGGCCCCTCTGGTGGTTCCGGAAACATGAATGTGTAGTCAGCCGGGGAAAGCACCTGCAGCCCGGTGGCTGGAACAGCGTTGACAAGCAAATCGCCCGCGTCAACACCGCGCACCGCGCGGTTGAACGAGATTTCCACGCTCGTCAACTCACGCACGGAACTGCCCGGCGGCGGAAACACTGACTCAACTCTGGGCGGGCGATCATCCAACTCGATTCTGAGTGATGCCGCGAAGAGAAAATCGCTGCTGCCCGAAAGCGAATTATTGGCGGCTTGGACTGCAATGACATTCAGGCCGGTTCTGAGCAGCCCTTGCTCGGGCACGAAAGTGGTGTTGAAAACCCACGGTTCCTGATCTGCATTGACGGCGGTTGTGGTGTAGGCCGGCTCGCCTTCGGGCATGTTGACACGAGCGACCTCATGCCCATTGATCCACACAATGCATCCATCATCAACGCGCAAATCCAGTGTGATGCTCAAGACACGCTCCGGGGCAGGCACATCGAACGCCTTTCGCAAAAACAAGGTGACATATCCGCCGCGCATGTCGGTCAAATCCGTGTTGCCTGTGTAGCCTGTGCCCTGTTCGTAGAAGAAAGGTCCTGGCCCCGTCAGCCACGCTGAATCGTCAAAGTCGGCGCGCCGCCATGCGGTTTTGTCCGGCGCCGAAGCTTCGGTGGTGCCTTTGAAATAGCGCCACTCGGCATCTTCGTAGAATCCAATCTCCGCAGCACTTGCAACCACCGCCGCGAGAACCGCTGTCCATGCGGCGATCCATCTGCAGACTTGTCTCGAATGCTTTGAATTCACTCGCGCAAACTCCGCTTTTGTCAGCCCACGGTTTGGCGTGCCTTGCCTGCGCAGTCTTCAGGCGCCATTCTCGGCACTGGCCAACGACACCAACCTCCAAGCGGCATATTCCATGCCGAAAGTAATCTGCAAAGAGAATGTCTTCAAACAATTAAGGAGTATGGGGCTTCCAAGGCCTGCAAATCCCACCGCGGTGAAGCTTTGGGTGTCTTCAGCCGGTCAGGGGGTGAGATTTCCGGTTTAGACTGTGCGACGCCGCATCAGGAAGGCTACCGCACTTCGATCAGCCGGTAAAACCTTTGGTCAGTGATCAGTGCCTGCGGATCAAGCAGACTCTGAGAACCTTCGCCGACTGTTATTGTGCCGATGGTCGTCCAATTGATCAGGTCTTCCGAGACCTGGACCTCGAACGTCGCGCCGGGCTTGCCCCGCGCAGTGATCAAGAAGCCTTCATCAGTTGGCTGAGATTGGGCCGGGTCTATGACGGGCGGTTGAAGCTCGATTTCTATGAAGTTCGCTACGATGTCCTTGTTGCTGTCCATCGCCAACGTTCTTGGATTGGCCGCACTGACAATATCACCGGTCCATTGAACAAACACGAAACCTTCCTCCGGAATTGCCGTGAGAGTGACCACCAATCCGTCGGGATACACCGGCAGGTCAGGCGACCGTTGCACGCTGCCGCCCCTTGTTGGAGTGACAGTCAATGTCCAACCGGTTCTGAATTCAGCAAATACCGTCATGTTGTTCGTCATGACGATGGTCAGCGGATTGTCAGTCGCAGTTATGGCGCCGCTCCAGCCGGCAAACCCGTAACCTTCATTGGGCACCGCTCTGAGTTCGACCGCTGTGCCATCGACGTAGCGAGTCAGATCAGGAGTTTTCACAACCGTCCCGCCGGATGTGGAATTGACCGTCAGGGTCCATAATGGCTTGAACGTTGCAGTGACGTGCTTGTCACTGTCCACGACCAGTGTTGTCGGAGTAGTTGACCCGCTGAGATCGCCGCCCCATTCGACGAACCTGTACCCGGACGGAGCCGAAGCCACCAGCGTGACAGACGTGCCGTCCACGTATTGCGGGAGGTCTGGAACCAAAGTGACAGTTCCTGAACCCACGACATCGACAGTGACCTTGAACAGTTTGTTGAAGACGGCTTCGACGTGCTTGTCCGTGTCCAGTGTCAGCGACGCGGGATTCGTTGCGCCTGTCAACGCCTGCTGCCACTCGACGAACTGCCAGCCTGATTCGGACGTTGCTGTGAGTTGAACAACCGTCCCCTCGAGATATTGCTCCAGCGCAGGAACAACTGTCACTGTGCCCAAACCGTTATTTGTGACTGCCAGCGAAACCAAACGTTTGAAGTTTGCCGCCAGGATCATGTCCGAGTTCATTGTGAGATTGATACTCGGCGACGAGTTGGTGCTGTCACCTGCCCAACCCGCAAAACCATGTCCTTCAGCCGGAGTGGCTGTCAGGGTAACAGATTCGCCAGGAAGATAGTACGGTTTGGCCGGGTCAATCAGGACAGACCCGTTCCCGTTGGTTAGCACGCTCAGGTAAAACACGCATTGGAAGTTCGCCAGGATGGACCAGTTCCGGTTCATCACCAGTGCGAGCGGGTTCACTGTGGTGTTTGTGTCACCACTCCATCCGGTAAAAATGAAGCCCTGGTCAGGTCTCGCCTCGACTTGCACCGGGGTTCCATGCAGGTATTGATCCAGATTTGGCTCACGCACCACCTGGCCTCCCGGCCCGCTTGTGCCAAGGGTGAGCGTCCACAGCGGCCAAAACACCGCAACGACAATCTTGTTGCCGTCCATGGTGATATCGATTGGGTTTGCCGAACCGCTTATGGCACCGCTCCACCCTGTGAACACATACCCTGCTTCCGGCTGTGCCTTCAACGTCACCGTGGTCCCCGGCGCATAACTCGGCAGATCGGGGCTGCGGCTCACCGTGCCACCCGCAAGAGCATTGACAGTAAGCGAATAGTGTACTGTCAGAATCGCCCCATCGCTGATCGCCTGACCGAACTTGTTCGTAACGACCACCCGGTATGATCCTGCATGTGCAGTTTGTACGTCCTGCAAAACGAGTGTGTTGTTGGTTCGACCGGGCAAGTCAACCCCGTCTTTCTGCCACTGATACTGCAGAGGCGGAACCCCGTCGGCAGTCACATTGAACGTCGCTTGCTTGCCCGCAATCACGACAAGCGACTGTGGCTGCTGCCGGATTACGGGAGCGGTTACCGGGTCCGACAGTGGAGAAACGTACGCGGCAGGGATCGGCCGCTGGATCAGGCCGTCGGGCCGTTGCCAGCCCACAGCCGCGTGATCTGCCCCCACGTTTTCCTTGTGCAGCACCTCGAAGTAGTACGACTGTCCGGCCAACAAAGTCACCGGTCCGGATTGTTGTTGCGGATACTTCTCCCATTCGTTTGTCCCGACAGGCAACAGACAAAAAGCCGTTAACCGGATGTTTGCTGGCGAATCGTTTGTGCTAAGCCACAGCTCGGCGGAGTCGTCCGCAGAAATCCAGAAGGTGTAATTCCCACTTGCAGGGGGAATAATGTATCCCTGAATAAGACTTCCGTAGGCATCCAACGCGTTCACACTGCTCACGACGCCGTTCGTCAGCTTCTCGATTGCAGATGGAAACTCAGGGAATGACGGGTCAATTGTCAGGTCTGACACATTGCCGCCCGGAATTTCCGGATAAAACCACCTATAAACGTATCCTCTCCCGTAATAAACCTGGATGAGGCTTGGAGTGCTTGTGACCGAGCCGGCCTCGTTGCTTGCCCTGACTGAGTAGTATTCTGTGTTGGCATCTGCCAGGTTGTTCAGAACCAACGTTGAATTGGTGGCGCCGGGAAGTGCTGCCCCGTTAAACAACCATTGATAATTGAAAGGCGGTGTTCTGTTGAACGTAACCGAAAGCACTGTGTTTGATCCTGCCCGGAGTATCTGAGGCGTCAAATCCGCAGCGATTGTTGGTGCAACCACAGGTGTGAGGACTGCCACCTGACTCGTTACAGAACCCGTCGAGTTGCGGACGACGACCGCGTAGTTCCCACCATGGGAAGTTTGCACGCTCGAGATGCTGAAGGCGGCGTTTGTCGCACCCGGAATGTCAGCGCCGTTGCGTTGCCATTGATAATAAAGCTTGGCTTCGTTTGTGGCCGACACGGTGAACGTAACCGGCTGACCGACAACGATTCGTTGGCTGTTCGGGTGCGATACAATGGTTGGTAAAGTCCCAAGGAAAAGTCGGGCGACACCAGGCGTCTCAAACCCACTCATGCTCGAGAACAGCCCGGCGACCACAATACGTCCATTATCGCTGATTTGCATGTCATTCACTTGATGGTGCCACTCCGTTGGACGTCCCCCTTCAACAAACACCGGGTCCACCTGCCCATCAGGTAACAGCCTTGCGATTCCATACCGCATCAATCCGCCGCAAGAGGCGAAGCACCCACCTATGACAAGCTTGCCGTCAGGTTGCCTTGCAACTGATGCAATCCATCCCGTGAGCCCGTTTTCCATGCAGAAGCTCTCGTCAAGACTCCCATCGGGATTGAGTCTGAGAATATATGGGCCTTTCGATCCAGGGGAGCAAAGCACAACAATCCGGCCGTCGGGGAGAGGGACTATTGCACCGTAAATTGCTTGCAACGCGGCTTTAAAGCCGGTGTCAAGAGTCCCGTCAGGATGCAACTTGCAGAGTGGACGCCACTCTAACCAGGCTCCATTGAATTCTCTAAAACGGCCGGACATCAGAATCGTTTCATCTTCCAGCACTTGTATGTCATAGACCGAGTCCGCATCCCCAATACTGACACCTCCGCCGTTAGGAAGAAAAGTGGTGTCAAGTGTGCCGTTCGCATTAAGACGAGCGATACCTCCGCGTTGAACCCCATTGAATTCTGTGAAGCTCCCACCGACCATTATCTTGCCATCGCGCAAAACACGCAGCACGGCTATTGTGTCGTTCGGTCCGCTGCACCCAGCCAGAAATGAAGTGTCCACGCTGCCGTCAGGGTTCAGCCGCACAAGCCGATTCCGGGCAACGCCGTTGTAGTTGGTGAAATCCCCGGCAACCAGGATTTTCCCATCATCTTGTAACGCGTTTTCTTTCTGTTATTCTTCACAAGCCATTCATCAATAATTGGTTGGAACAGTTTACCATTTCATTTATAGCCATACATATCAGTATTTTATGCTTGACAAAGGCTAAATATTCTGTATTCTCGTGGCCATGAAAAGCAAATTCC
>JARYMD010000115.1 GCA_029907285.1 Verrucomicrobiota bacterium
GCTGTTGTTCCAGCTCGCTTGCCGTCGCAACACAAAGACCAACACCTTGTTCACAGCTTGGCCGGCATGGTCCGCAGCCCGGCGTGGTCGGCAGCGGTCATCAACGGTCGCAGTCGCCGACTCGGTGCCTGTCAGCCAATTTTGGTTCCGGCTGTGCCTGGCTGGGAAATATGAGGGCGCCGGACCTTGCATGCGCTCATCAGTTTTCGGCTGCGCAGCGCCGTATTACAGCTCCCAGCCCTGCCGATACTTGTAGTGCAGGAGTTCGTTCGCTTCGGGCACGTTCGTGACCCGCATGTTTGCGCTGTCCCAATAAAGCTTTTGTCCGCCAAGACGCACGCAAATGCTGCCCAGCAAAACCGCCTCCGTCAACGGACCGGCGAAGTCGAAGTTCGACCGAGTGGCCGACCCCGTCTTGCACGCCTGAATCCACTCGGCATAGTGGCCGATTGAGCGCGGGAGAGTTTTCGGCGGGCGCCTGTATTCTTTGTTGCGGCTTTCTGGAATGAGGCGTGGGCGTTCACCACCCCAACCCTCGACCAGCATTTTGCCGCGTTCGCCGACAAAGATTATGCCATCCTCGGGATCAAGGTCTCGATCGTCTTCGAGCTCGTCGGGGCGTGGGGGCAAAATCCCGCCGTCGTACCAATGCAATTTGATCCGCTGAGCTTGGTCTGGAGCGTGGAATTCATAATGCGCCACGCACGCAACCGGCACCGTTTCCTTGAAAACCGGCGTGGAGCTGGCGTGCACTGAAATGGGCGCGCCGAGGTTCAGAGCCGAAAACACCGGAGCCAGATTGTGGATTCCCATGTCGCCGAGCCCGCCGGAGCCGAAGTCCCACCAGCCACGCCATCTGAATGGAACGTAAGCAGGATGGTACGGTCGCCACGGCGCCGGCCCAAGCCAAAGGTCCCAATCAAGTGTCGATGGCACGGGCGGAGTATCCGTGGGACGTTCGATTCCTTGCGCCCACCAGAGTGGGAGTTTGCCCCGGTGGGTGGGACGGTCCGACCACACATGCACTTCCTTAACCGGGCCGATGGCGCCGTCGGCAATCCATTCATTGATCAACCGGTTGCCCTCGAAGGCCATTCCTTGGTTGCCCATTTGGGTGGCGACCCGGGCGTCTCTGGCCGCTTTGGCGAGCGCGCGCGCTTCGTATATGGTCCGCGTCAGTGGCTTTTCGCAATACACATGTTTGCCGCGCCTGATCGCCGCCATCGAAGCCACTGCGTGAGTGTGATCCGGTGTCGCCACAATCACAGCGTCAAGACCCTTCTCCTTGTCCAGCATGACACGAAAATCACGATACCGTGCGGCGTTCGGATATCGTTCAAAAGTCTTGGCGGCGCTGGCAAGATCGACATCGCACAAAGCAACGATGTTTTCTCCTTTCACACCCTCGATATCGTCAGCCCCGCGTCCGCCGGCACCAATAACGCCGATGTTGAGTTTTTCGCTGGGCGATTTGTCCCCGGCACCTCCAACAACGCGGCGGGGAATGACTGTCAACGCTGTAACTGCGGCGGTTGTCCCAAGGAACCGGCGCCGGGAAACCCGGGCCGATAATGTTTTTCGATCAGCTTTCACGGGTGCAGGGTGCCACGTGTCCCATGCAAAATAAAGTTCGTATGATTGGTAAGGCTCCAGTTCAGGCCGACCATGCGCGCGATGTCGCAATGTCCGACCCGGAAATCCCGCCGGAGTGCATATTCAGCGAACATCGAGCCTGTCACTTTAGCGCGCCATGAAAAGCCCAGTGAGAGGAACAAAGTGCCTGTCACCCTATTGCCGAGGCTGGCACCGCAGCCGATCATGAAGCTGCAGTTGGTTTGCGAGCTGGCAGATGGACAGCCGCGGGGGCCTGATGAGCAACAAAGTGCCTGTCACCCTATTGCCGAGGCTGGCGCCGCGGTCGGCCGCGAAGCTGCAGTTGGTTTGCGAGCTGGCAGATGGACCGCCGCGGGGGCCTAATGAGCAACAAAGTGCCTGTCACCCTATTGTCGAGAGTGGCGCTGCGGCTCACCACCGCGTCATGGTTTTGGAGCCACAGATTGCACCGATGACAGGGATGGACCGAACCCAAAGCATCAATCGGTGAGAATTATGGCATCGCCTGCAGGGCCGGTCTGAGGGGGTAGTACTGCCAACAGCAGCGGCCCTTGTTTTACTGCCGGACTGGGTTGCAGCGTTTTTGGGCCGAACAGAGTGGCGGGCTCACTGTTTTGCTGACGTGATCAAGGCGGGCGGCGGGGTGATTCTTCGTGTGAGCCTTTGGAGTTCGGGGATGGGGATCAAACCTGCTTGGACCTTGGCCCAGCCTTCATCGCGCAGGCACCGCCAACCTCTCTCGCGGGCTGCAGCACGCAACTGGCCGGCGGATACTCTCGAGGTCAGCATGTCGGCGATGTCTTCGGTCATGACAAAGAACTCATAAAGAGCCACCCGGCCTCTGTGGCCTTTGTTGTTGCACTCGATGCAGCCGGCGCCGTGGAAGGCTCTCAGGTCAGCGGGTTTGATTGCCAATGCGGTGGCCATCTCATCGCGGAACTGCTCGGGGATGGATTGGTCTGGTACCTTGCAATGCGGACATATGCGCTGGGCGAGGCGCTGGGCAATGCTGCAAACAAGGGAAGAACCGAGCAAGAATGGTTCGATTCCCATGTCGAGCAAGCGGGTCACGACACTGACACTGTCGTTGGTGTGAACCGTGGAAAAGACCAGATGCCCGGTTTGAGCGGCGCGAACGGCTATTTCTGCGGTTTCGGGGTCGCGAATCTCTCCGATCAGGACAACGTCGGGGTCATGCCGCAGGATTGAGCGGAGGCCGCTTGCGAACGTGAGGCCGACCTCTTCCCAGACCTGTATTTGGATGACTCCTTCCAGTTGGTACTCGACCGGGTCCTCGATGGTGATGATTTTGCGGCCTTCGTCGTTGGCATGAGCGAGGGCGGCATACAACGTTGTGGTTTTGCCACTGCCTGTCGGGCCGGTCAGCAGGACCAACCCTTGTGGAAGCTGGGTGAGTTCTCGAACAAGCTCTTCCTGGGAAGGATTGAGGCCCAACTCTTTCAGGTCCAAGAACAGGCTTTGGCGCCCAAGGATGCGCAGGCAGATGCTTTCGCCGTGTTTGGTTGGGATTATGGATACGCGCAGGTCATACTCCTCGCGTTCAGTTTTCATTGATATGCGGCCGTCATGGGGGACGCGTTTCTCGGTTATGTCAAGGCCTGCCATGATTTTGAGCCGTGAAACCAATGCGGCATAGATTTGGCGCAGATCGGCGGGCACGGGCACGGATTGCAGAACGCCGTCGATGCGATAGCGGAGTCGGATTGCGGAAGGGTACGGCTCGATATGGATGTCACTTGCGGAGAGGCGGAGGGCTTCTGAGAGGATTTGCTCGACGAGCCGTGAGATGCTTGCATCGACAGCGGGTGTTCCTTCGCCGGTTGCGATGTCGAAGACGATTTCTCTTGCGCCGTCCTTGAGTTCGCGGTCTTCGCGGAGGCGCTGTATTGTTTCGGCGCCGAGGCCGAAGTGTTGTCTGATGATTGCTCGCAGGCAGCTTGGGGTGATTAGGACCGGCTTGATTTTGCGGTTGAGCAGGAGCCTGAGGTTGTTGATTTCTGTTTGGCGGGGCGGTTCCGTGAAAGCGAGAACGAGCGCGTCAGATTCTGTTCCGAGTGGCAGTACTCTGTAATTGAGCATGACGGCGACGGGCACGAGTTCCTTGAGAGGATCGGAGAACTGAAAACCTGCGAGGTCGCGGAACTCAATTTGGTGAAGCTCTGCGAGGGCGCGATAAGTGTCTTCCTCGGAGGCGTAACCGAGGTTGAGGATGGCGACGTGTTGCGGGGTGTGCCAGCGTTGTTGACGTCTTCGGATTGTGTCCAACTGGGCATCGGTCAACTTTCCTTGTTCGTGGAGGATGTCGCCGACTTCTTTTTTTGACGGTTGTGTTTCCATGCTCAGGAGGCCGGGACTTCGAGCACCGTTTTCGTTCTGAACTTCAGGATGTTCGTAACCCCGGCGCTGTTGGTCAAAGTCAGGTTTGTCACGCCGATCTCGCTTATTGCATGATCGGCGACCACACGGGCGCCGTTGGTCAGGATCAGGAGCGACTTGTCCACAAGGACATAAGCGAGCCCGACGCCTTTTGAGGACATGAGACAACCCTGGTACTGCAGTGCGACCTTTTTTGTTGGGGGCGGGGGCGGGGGCTGGAAGTGGAGTGTGAAGAAAGGGTTGATGACATTGGTGGGCAATTGAACCTGGAGGGAAGCGTCCAAAGTCTGCCAGCCCTGTTCTTCGGTCTCATTGGAGAAATGAATTGGCGGCTGATTTCTTGCGGGCAGCGGCTTCAAATCTGGGAGTGTGCTGCGAAGGTTCACGGCGACAGCCAATGCGAGCACGAACAGTGCGAGGGCCATTGCAACTGACACCCAGGTTTTGCGCTCGAAAAGCCTTAGCATAGGTCGATTCTCGTCAACGGGCACCTCCGGTATTCGGTCCGGCTGGCCATGGAACGAACCCACAAACACGGGCTTCGAGCTGGACCTCGCCGGGCCGGTCGGGTGCAAATTTGCGGACCAGGACCTTGTCGATGAAAAAGACAGGTTTGTTTGTCACGGCGCCTGTGAATCCCAGAGCGACCATGCGATCTCCGGTTGCAGGAATGCTTTTCAGGAAGCGAGTTGCGGATTCTGCGGAGCCTACCAACTCGATTCGCATGGCGACTTCTTCGAGGGCAGGCGCATCGCGGGTTGGCCCCGGGTGGGTGATGGGGCTCAACTGATTGAGGTTTCGAACTGATGTTACCTTGCTTTGGATTGCAGCTGTCAGGAGCTGGGCTGCCATGTCAAGCCTTGGCCAGAGCAAACGCGGCTCGGGAAGGTCCACCGAGTACTCAGGCAGGCCTGCAAGAGCGGCGGCTTCAACGGCAACGCGGTTTTCCTTGGCCATGCGCAGAAGGGCGCCGGCTTGTTGAAGGCGCTCGATTTGAAAATCTATCAACTGCCATGGTTGCTCCATTTTGGCGCGAGTGGCGGTGCCTATTTCGATGCGTTCTTTGATCAGTTTCTGAGCACCGTCGAGGTTGGCCAATGCACCTTTCAATTCCATCACCCGCTCGTTGTGGTTTTCTATCGACAGCCCCCGGCAGGCGCGAACCTGTTCATTGCTTGAGACCAATCTGCCCCACAGGGTGGAGAGTTCCTTGTCTTGGGCCGCTGATGCACGGACCAGAGGCTGGTAGGCAAGCCTGTAATACGAACCAAGGAGCACTGTTGCGAGGAACGCGGCTGAAGGGAACCATTTTATGTGCGCTGTGAGTGCCATGGTGCTGTTTAGCGGTTGGTCGATGTGGCTGTGGGCGTTGGCGCCTCTGATTGATTGTCCGTGGACGGTGAAGGCGGGGGCCTGCGCAACGCAGCGGAAGGACTGTTTCGCCGCGATTCGGAGTTCTCGCCTCCCGGAGGCGACGGCAGCGCCATTTCCATGGACACGCCATAAACCTGGTTGCTGATTATCACTCGCGGATCGACGATCTCGCGTTTTCGTTCGGCTGGCAGTTCATCGACTTTTGCGAACACTCCCAGCCCTTTCAGGGAGAGAACGAACTGGCTCAAGATTCTGCGGGCAGGTTCGCTCTGCTGGGGAATGCAGACCTCGGTAACGAACTCTGCGCGGCGGTCGGGATTGAGGTGCGGTTGCGCAGGCCCGAGGGCAGCCTGGTTTGTCGAAGCTTGTGGTGCTGCAGCGCCTTCGAGGTAACTAATGCTGTCGGCGAACAGGACCATCCAGTAATCGTTGTTTGTGCGGACCAGGTTTACGGCGGTCCAACCCTGCAGGGTAGCGATGGTCTGCGCCCGGCGCAGCATGATTGGACGCAACGCAGCATATTTGGCGTCCACCTGTTGCATGAGTTCACCAACAACACGCGCGGACTCGAGAGCGCTTGTCGTTTGAGCGATGAGTTCGCGTTTGCGGTTGAGAAGCTTGGAGTTCTGCCAGGTGCCGACCGCCAGCAGCGCCGCGACGGTTACCAGAAGCGCAAACACTGCGGTTTGGACGGCTTCCCAGAAACCGCGCTTGGCACGGCGTTGCTGAAAATCATCCGGCAGGAAAGACAAACTGCCGGGTGCTTTGCCGAGTGCGACTCTGGCGACTCCGCATGCGACCCAGAAACTCTCCATGGGTTCAGCTCCGGGCGGGTTGGGCCAACATTGGAAACGCATCGGGCCGAGCTTGTTGAGGTAATCGACCAGTCCCTTTTGTGCCGCGCCGCCGCCTGCGAGGTACACGGGCAAATCGCCGGGTGCGATCTTCAAAGCAGGGTTGTCGTCCGTCCATTCGGTTATGCAGCGGGTGAGCTCCGTGTGCCACTTGGTGACGGTGCTGACCAGGGGCTGCACCGTGTTTGGTCCCTGGAAAAAATCTGTTGAACGCTGGGCAGATTCAGCTTCCTCGACGGTGGTGGAGCCGGCTTCGAGCAGAGCGCGGGTGAAGTTGTCACTGCCTCCCTCGAAACTGGTTGCGAAGACGCCCTGGCCGGTCATGAGAATCACCACGGTTGTTTCCTGGGCGCCGAGGTCCACGAGCACCGCGTCGAGTGGAGGCGGGTTTAGCGTTCTGCTGGCGGCGATCAGTCCCTGGGCGGTAGTGGTTATTTCGATCAACTGATCATCTTGGTCGGCGTCTTCGCTTTTTTCCGGTGCGAACTGATCGATCAACAAATCGAGTTCTTTGCGTTTGCAGAACGAGAGCACATGCGGATGGCTGAGAGTTGCCCACGGTTGGAGTCGGGCGAATGCGACAGCCAATTCGTCTTCGGGGAGGCCGCTCAATTTGCGTGCTTCTGCCACGAGGTACTCGCGTGGTGCCTGAACGTGGTTGTGGGGGACGTCTATTGTCTGGGTGATGGCCTTGTGCTGAGGAAGCACAATAGCAGTTTGGTGCACACCAAGTTCAGGAACAAGCAACGCCATGTGCTGGCGCATTTCATCCGGGTCGAGAGCACCCTCTTCCGGGACGGTGACTGACTGGCGGTGGACAACACGAAACCTGCCGAGTTTTGATTCGGCCAGGAGCAATTTGAGCTGGCGGCGTCCCGGGTCTATGACCAGCACGCGGTGGCATGCCAGTGGCACAATGTGCTGAAGAATGGAAACGCGAACGCGAGCCATTACGGAGTCTGTGCCGGGGTTGCCTGCTCGTCCGGTCGTGGTGTTGGACGGTTTTGGGTTGAAGGTTCCTGTGCGTAAATAATGTACTCGCCGGATTCGGACAAAATGGTAGCCGTGACAAAAATCAACAGGTACCGCGGCCGGTCAATCTCGGTTCGACGCCTGAAAATTGGGCCTATTATTGGCAGGTTGCCAAGCACGGGAACCGACTCGACATACGTATTCTGCTGACGTTCGAGGATGCCGCCCATGACGACTGTTTGACCGGACTGGACGGCCACACGCGTTGCAAGGTCTTGGGTGCGGTACTCCGGAAGGCGGATATCCACTTTGCTGACGACTCTGCCGGTGTCGTCGGTGTCGGTGATTGTCATGAAAGGCGTGAGTTGCACGTCCGAATTCACCTTCGGATTCAGAGCAAGGAGGACGGTTTTCCCGTCGCCGCCTATGCTCGCCAGCACTTCCAACGAAGTGCCGGCGGTGATCTTTGTGGGTTTTCCGGCGGGCACGAGTTGGGATGACGAACGCCGCTCCAGTATGGTGGTTTTCACCTGGTACTCTTCATAGTAGTATTGCACTTTGCCATCGGAGATGGTTGCGGGCAGGTTGTTGAGAACGGTGAGGCGTGGAGCGCTGAGTTCCTGGCTTTCCCCTGACTGTTCGAGTGCTGTCAGAACGGCGGACAAATCCGGCACGCCGAACACGTTCGTCCAATTCCAGGTGAAAGCAGAGGAAACCGGCAGCCTCGCCATGCCAAGTTGATCAGCGGGCGCCTCAACAACAAGGTCGCCGCCCTTTGATCCCCAAATGACCCCGAGGCGCAAAAACGCGCCCTGGGTCACGGTAATGAACCTTGCCTCGATGAGCACCTGTTGGATTGGTTGATCAAATTCCTTGATTATCTGCTCGAGCACGTCCAACTGCTCGCGTGTGCCACGCGCGACTATGATGTTCCGTTCGTAGTCAATCTGGTACTTGCCGGTGAAGAAATTTGTGATTGCGCGCTCGATGGAAGGCGTTGGCGGCGCCAGATCGTTTACGAATCTATCGACCTTCTGGACTTCGGTGATTGTGACAACGTTCTGTGCCCTTGTTTCGGTGCGGACCACCTCGCTTGGTCCAAGCTGAGCGGGGAGGATGAAGCCTTTCCGCAAACGGTAGAACCGTGTTTCTTCCATTACCTTTTTCGGGTCTTTGGCATCGACTATCCAGACAAGATCGTCGCCTACCTGGAATTGAAGATCGAGATTTCGCGACACGTAACGCAGGAACTCCGAGAGCTTAACCCGATGCATGTTGATGCTCATTTTCGTCTGGAATGCAGGCAAGGACTTGTCGGCGACAAAATTGATTCCTTCAGCCTGGCCGATTGTGAAAATGATTGATTCGAGTGTGGCGTCGTCGAGGTGAACCGAAATCTCCTTCTCAAGGATTTTAGACATTCGGCCCTGGCGGGACTCGAAGTCAAAAAGCAGCCCTGTGTCTGCCAGTATGTTTGTCTTGCCGTAGGTCGGCGGTATATAAGGTGTGGCTTCTATTTGTTGAACTGCGTCCCGGACGTCTTTTCTCGGCGGAAGACCGCGGTCCTTCTTTTCGGTCGCAAGACTCTTGATGGTTGGATTGAAAACTGAATCGCGGGCGTCAAGGGTCCTTATGCGGTCTTCGATTGCGCGTTCACGGCGTTGCTCGCGGCGTTTTCTGACCCATTCGCGGAGGCGCTGAACGGCCGGGTCCTGGGGTTCCCTAGCGTAAAGGGCGTTTGCCCGGTTCTCGGCTGCGTCCCAATCCCCTTTTTCAGCGAGATCAAACACCTCTTTGATTTCGTTTTCGTAGCTTGTGCTGTATTTGACAGGGGCCTGTTTTGACTTTTGCTGCTTTGCGGAGGTTTTGTTCGAGCGGGGTGATTGGCTGCCAGACGTCTCTGCTGCGGCAGCGGGAGGCTGGGGTTTGACACTGCCTCCACCGGCAGTTTTCTGGTTCTGGCACGAAGTGAGCAAAGAAATGACTATGGCGCAGGCCGCCCCTGCGGCTGTTGCCCGCGCATAACCGCTTGGTCTAGTCATAATCATGTTAGTGGACGGCGTTCGACTGCCTTGTCTTCAAAACAACCGCACAGGGAGCTGGAACGCAAGGCGCCACGGCAACCACACGGCATCCCCGTTCCCGCCGTCATGTCCCATTCGCGCACGAAGCTTGGTTGGCCGACTTCATTTGTTCACCATACCGGCACTGTCTGGTTTATGCCAGCCTTAAGTTTGTGTGCGCGTGCTGAGGGCTGTTGTCGATTTGCAATGGTCCGGTCCGTTTTGCTGCCGATTCTCTGCAGTTGCGGTTAAGGTGCATTATGGTAGTATCGTTTCGAGCAGCAAAACAAGTGAGTTATATGGCTACAGCCCGGCTGATCATATTGAACGGCGCTCAAAAGGGCGATGAACTCGAGTTGCAACGAGGGTCCAATTTTCTCGGGCGCGCAGAAGCGAATGATTTTGTTTTGAACGATGTCACTGTTTCGGCCAGGCACTGCGAGGTCGTTGTCACTGACTTCTCTGTTCGTGTTCGTGATTTGGGCTCAACGAACGGCACATGGATTGACAACCGGCGCGTACTTGATGCCGAGATCAGAAATGGCCAGGTGCTGATGCTTGGCAGCATGGAAATGCGGCTTTCTGTTTTGCCTGCGGAGATATCCATTCCTCCGTTGCCGAAACCTGCTGAAACTGTCCAGACAACGCTTGATGACGGCCGGCCCGCTTGCATCAACCATCCCGGCATCGAGGCTGTGCTCAAGTGCAGTCAATGCGCTCGAATGTATTGTGAGGCTTGTGTGCGCGAGCTGCACCTGGTGGGCGGGAAATCGCGTCTCTTTTGTCCGGCGTGCAGCGGCGCCTGCCAGCCAGTTACAGGCGTTGCGGCGCCCCTGAAGCGCAAATCGTTTGCCAGCAGGCTGCTGGACACAATCAAAATCCAGTTCAGGAAGAACAGGCAGGGAAATTGAAGACGGCGGATGTGAGAAGGATGCCATGTCTTTGATTCTGGAGTGGTGTGTCTCCGGGGTGCTCGACGCTGAATGGGAAAGCGCATTGTCACGTCAAGTCATGTAGATTGCTGTTGCGCTGATATCTTCCCGCGATGCCGGGGCGGGACATTGCAGACAAGAGGCGTTGATACAAAGCGACTATTCGATTCGCAGAGCGAATCTGGATGATCTGCCCGTGCTGCGGGGCCTGTGGGAGACTGCTTGCCTGCCTGTGCCGGAGCTTGAAAAGCATCTGACGGATTTTCAGGTGGTGCTGCGGCCTGACGGGGTTCTTGTTGGTACGATGGGCTTGCGAGTGTCGGGGTCGCACGGGCTCATTTACGGCGAATCCTTTTCCTCTGCGCACCAGGAAGAACAGGCGCGTCCGTTCTTATGGGAAAAACTTCTTGCTTTGGCGCGCAACCGCGGGTGTGAACGGCTTTGGATGAAAGGGATTGGAACCGGTTTTTGGCAGTCAGCCGGGTTTCGGCCGCCGGGCAACGAGGAACTGTTGACTTTGCCGAAGGCGTTTGGTGACTGTTCAGGGAGATGGCTTACACTTGTTTTGCGAGAGGGGACGGCATTGCCTGAACACGTGGCTGCACAACTCGCCCGGCTTCAGGAGGAACAGTATGCGCAGACAGAGCGAATCAGGTTTCAAGCCCGATTGTTCAAATGGATCGCGGGAGTGATTGCGCTGTTGTTTCTTGCGGCTGCTGCATGGTTGCTTTTCAAGCTTCTGGGCAGCGTGCCACGGAGCCGGTTTTGACATGCGGTTCTTCCCGGTTGTGGCGCGCCAAGCCGGAAAACAGTCCCTGATCCTCGCCTGGTCTTGTTAAAGGATGAAAAAAATGTGTGTGGATGACACTTTTCTGTTGACAATGAGCTATAGATTTTCTATAGGT
>JARYMD010000116.1 GCA_029907285.1 Verrucomicrobiota bacterium
GGGTCATGTTGCTGTGATGAAGTTGAAAGTTGAACGTTGAACGTTGAACGTTGAACGTTACCAACAAGACACACCTGTCGGTCAACTGACGGGAAAACGCTCAACGTGCAACGTTCAACGTGCAACGTTCAACCGTGAGACCGGCTGGGTCATGTTGCTGTGATGAAGTTGAAAGTTGAACGTTGAACGTTGAACGTTGAACGTTACCAACAAGACACACCTTTCGGTCAACTGACGTCGGTCAACTGACGGGAAAACGCTCAACCATGAGACCGGCCTGGTCGTCTTGCAGTGACAAACTTGAACGTTGAAAGTTGAACGTTGAGCGTTGTGCGTTACCAGAAAGATGCACCTGTCGGTCAACCGGCCGGAAACGTTCAACGTCCAACGTTCAACGTCCAACGTTCAACCGCCGACAGGAACAAAGGCATTGTGAGGTGAATCTGCGGGCTGGACAAACGCGGCGAATCTTGTAGATTAACCACCTGAAGTGCAACCGGCCGCTCACGAAACATATCAACGACCCCAAGGCAAACGGGCGATACGGCGCCTGGCATCATCCGCCACAGCGACGCATGGGATCGGCTTTCTCGCCTCAGCGGTCCTGATTCTTCTGAGCATCATCCTGTTTTGCAATCTGAACGGGGTGGCGGCGATGATCTGGCATATCAGCCGGGCATTTTCAATTGTGATTCTGGCATTGTGCCTCGTTGCGCTTGCGATGCTTGCGAAATACGTTCCGCCGTCGCTGAGGGTCGGCGGCTGGTGGCTGGTTGTTTTCTATGTATTTTATACTGCTCTCGGGGCTGCAGTGGCCTTTCAATCGCCGTTCGTCGAAATGGGAGCTGTCGCAAGCTGTGCACTTTCGTATGCTGCATCAATCGCGGTGATTCTCACGTATTCTGCGTATGGATATGTCTTGTTCAGGTCCGGCCGTGCAGGAGTGAAACTGATGCAGGTTGTACTAATAATCTGCTTGATTTCAACTTTGTCCGTGCTCCTGGGCATTGTCTATCCGGACTGGGCTTACATAACCAAGAGCAAAGTGGCGGTTGCGGGAAGGCAGACCGGGTTTTTCGCGAACCCGAACGAGCTGGGAATCCAAGGCGCGCTGACCATTGTAATTGGAACCTTCGTTACGATGCGGACAGGCAAGATCATGTGGTTTTCAGTGGCTGTGCTTTGCGGCGGGATCGCAGCATTCTATTCGTTTTCGAAAACCGCCATTTTGATGACCATGGTTGTATCAGTGGCCATGGCATTCTTGATCCAGCGCCGGGGAATCAATCTTAGAAACGCATTTGCGCTGATCGTCAGCGCTTTTCTCGTGCTCGCCATGATAAGCTTCGTCAGAGGCGCCGCCATGCGGTCAGAATCAAGGATCGATTTGACTTCCAGCCAGGTACGGCGACTCGAGCAGGTGTATGCATTGCTATTCCAGGGCCGGGTTGACGAAGAGACAACAACAGGTCGAACGCTTCTTTTCCAGGAAGGGCTTGAGATGTGGAAGAACTCGCCGTTGGTGGGCAACGGGCTCACGACCATGGAACGCATGCCATCCGCTGGTCTTGGTCCACACAACATGTACATAAAAGTTTTGGGTGAAGGCGGCTTGCTGTGTCTTCCCCTCATGCTTGCTCCATTTGTCAGGCTCGCCATGCATGCCCTGAAGCTGGCAAACGCCTCGGTGCAAGCTTTCATGGTGGGAGGACTGCTGGTTCTAAATGGTGCATTTATGGTTAGTCACAATGTTCTTGATGACCGGAATCATAATGCGCTGATGGGGCTGATGTGTGGGATGGCAGCGGCTGCGCCGGTCCGAGCGCCGCGCAGGCGTCTTGTGCCAAGAAGCATGCCTGTCCAGCCCGCCCCATCGTATCGTCCTGTACATGGAACGGTGCGGTAATCTTTTGTTGGCTGGTTCATTTGCTTTTGTGACCAAGTGCTGACTTCCTGATCTCGAAGAAAATGGCATGAGCCTCATTTTGGGCTGCGAATATCCGCTGCGAGTCAGTCGCAGGGAAAAGCACCCTGATCGAGCCTCCAGCCGGCCCGCCGAACGCGTCAGCGCATGTACAGGTTCCGGCTCGCTGGGGACAGCGAGCCCTGCCATGCATGAACTCCTGCATGCAGATTTTCGTTTCCGCCTAAACGCGGGACTCTGACAGCGGTGGGTTGTTCCCACGCTTCGGGCGATGCCCGCACCCGCGGCCGTCAGAGCAACACCTTTGAACGTTGCACGTTGAGCGTTGAACGTTGTGCGTTCCCGAACAGACGGCCCGCGAGATGACCCCATCAAAACGCTCAACGCTCAACGTTCAACTTACAACGTTCAACGGGGTCGCGGGTTGGCAATGCGAATGGCGTTGTCCGCCCGCGGGCGTAAGAGTCCCGCCTTTAGGCGGCTCTTGAAAACCAGCACTCATTGTGCAGCAACACCTTTGAACGTTGCACGTTGAGCGTTGAACGTTGTGCGTTCCCGAACAGACGGCCCGCGAGATGACCCGATCAAAACGCTCAACGCTCAACGTTCAACTCTCACCCGGAGAACAGATTCGATGTGCGGAATAGCAGGCATTGTGATGAAAGAGCCGGTTACGCCAGACCGGTCACTGCTGAAGCGCATGGCCGAGTCGCTCCGGCATCGCGGCCCCGATGACGAAGGGATCGACATCAGCGGCAGGGTCGGGTTCGCTTTCAGGCGGCTGGCGATTCTCGATCTGTCCCCTGCAGGCCATCAGCCGATGGTGAGCGCCGATGGCCAGTATTGTGTAATGTTCAACGGCGAGATTTACAATTACCTTGAACTTCGGGATGAACTCGAGAAGCGCGGGCACGTTTTCAACAGCCGCTCTGACACAGAAGTGCTCCTGCATCTTTACGCCGAAAAAGGCACGGAAGCTTTTCAGCATCTGAACGGCATGTTTGCCATCGCGATCCATGACAGAAGGAGACAGCGCGTTATCCTCGTTCGGGATCGGATGGGAAAGAAACCGCTTTTTTACTGGCAAGGGCCGTTTGGGCTCGCGTTTGCGTCGGAGCTGCGCGCGCTCAGGTTGTTGCCCGGATTCCCTTCGGACCTCGACCCTGAAGCGCTTGGCTTGTTCGTTCGGCTCGGCTGGATTCCGAATTCGCATTGCATCTATCCCGGCGTCCGGAAACTGCCTCCATCGACGTGGATCGAGTATGATTGTGCTGCGAGCCGATTGTCCGGACCTCGACCATACTGGGAGCTGCCTCCGGCCGGATTTGATGAGAGTCTTACTGAAGACGAATGGCTTGATCGGATCGAAGCAATGCTGGCCGAAGCAACACGAATTCGCCTCAGGTCTGACGTTCCGCTCGGCGTCTTCTTGTCCGGGGGAATAGACTCCGGCCTGGTGGCAGCAAGCGCATGCAAAACACAAACAGGTTTGACGGGCCTGACCATTGGGTTTGACGAGCAAGGGTACGATGAGACGGATCGCGCAAGTGCGACCGCCAGGCATTTGGGCTGTCGGCATGTCAAACGCAAGCTCAGGCTTGCTGAGGCGAGGAGACTGTTGCCCGAGGTCATGGGTCATTTCGATGAACCTTTCGCAGACAGTTCGGCGCTCCCGACCAATCTTGTTTGTGCCGAGGCGCGGAAAGAGTTCACCGTGGTCTTAAGCGGCGATGGAGGCGACGAGGTGTTCGCCGGGTACCAGAATCACGTGCGAGCGTGGAAATGGCGCCATGTGGATCAAATCCCATTGTCAATACGCCGCATTCCGCGGGCGTTGTTTCTCCGTCTTGGTCGTCCCGATTCGTTATGGCGCAGGGTGTTGTGGCGGTTTGGTGAACCCGTCGCCACTTTCGGGTTTGGCGGCAAGGTCTATCCGTTTCAAGACTGGCAGGAGGCCGTAATAGCTCCAGAGTTCAACATGCGTCCTGACCGATCAGCCCAACTTCTGGCTGAAGCACTTGCTGTGGACGCCCAGAACGATCCTTTGGACGACGCGCAGAGGTTCGACATGCGCTTTTACATGCGCGACGATATTCTTGTGAAAGTCGATCGGATGAGCTTGTATCATGCGCTTGAAGTTCGCTCCCCTTTTCTGGACCACCGGGTGGTTGAACTTGCACTGCGCATTCCACCTCGCTTCCGCGTCAGAAATGGCCAGAACAAGTACATGCTGCGTCGGCTTGGTACGCGATTGCTGCCACCGGTCGTTGCGACCGGACCGAAGAAAGGCTTTGGCGTTCCGCTGCAACAGTGGTTCTTTGGCAATGACGGCAAGTATTTCAAAGAGTTCTTGTTCGAGCATGACAGTCGATTTCCGCCACTCTTCCGTCCGGGCGGGGCAGAGAGGCTTTGGGACCTGGCAATGGCAAACGGCGTGCTCGTCCCGGCTCTGTTCACAGCACTTTCCTATCGATGGTGGTGCGCCGCCCAAGCGTAAAGTTTGGGCCCGTGCCCCAAATTAGGCAGGAAGATTACCGGCAGAAAAATGTTGGCCAGAAAAATCGTTGGCAGAAATATCGATGGCAGAAATATCGATGGCAGAAATATCGATGGCAGAAAAATGGTTGGCAGAAAAATGAGTTGGCCCAGGTGTACCGACAAATTACGGCACCATGGCGCAGACCCACAGCATGCCTATGTGAACCGAAGCTATGGCCTGCGAAACGCCGAAACGCCTGCTTCTGCCGACTTGCGCCGACTGCAGTGAAATACTCTCTCCTGCCCCCTGTTCTCTGCCTCCTGTCCCCCGTCCCTAGTTTTTGGTCTCTGGTCTCTGGTCTCTGGTCCCCGGTCCCTGTTCTGAAACATGCGAATCATCTGTCTCATCGACAGCCTTGGGTCAGGCGGCGCGCAGAGGCAGATGGCGTATTTGGCAGTGCTTCTGAAGCAAGCCGGACATGATGTACGTCTGCTGAAGTACCATCCGCTGGATTTCTTCGAGCCGTTCGTGGTCTCAAAAGGCGTAAGGGTAGATACACTGAATGGCTTGTCACCGCTGAAACGCATTTGTGCTGTCCGAGCTTACATCCGGAACGCATGCCCGGACGCGGTCATTGCTTTTCTTTCGACACCAAGCCTTCTCGCCGAACTGTCTGGCCTGCCAAGGCGCCGATTCAAAATCATCGTGTCGGAGAGGAGCCTGGACATTCGGGGTCCGACTTTGTCCACATACAGGCGCCTGCTATTTCATGCGCTTGCCGAGCACGTCGTCGCCAACTCTTGTTCACAAGCCGACTTCATCTGTAGAACGGCGCCATGGCTTGCCCGCAAAACCACTACAATCCTGAACTGCGTCGATTTGGATGAGTTCTCGCCAACGAAATGTTGTGATCCGAATACAACTCCGGAGAACCGGTTCCTTGTTCTTGCTTCCTTAAGCAAGTGGAAGAATCCTGTCGCGCTGGTGCAAGCACTTGCCTTGCTCGCCAAAAGGCGCCCTGATCTCGAGTGGTCGGTCGATTGGTACGGGAGCAAGCTCTTGAGAGACCGGGGGGCATTGCCATACTCGGCCTTTAGCGAAACTGACGCGGCAATCAGAGGTGCGGGCTTTGAATCGCGTTTTCATCTTCACGATCCATCCCCGGTGGCCGCCAAGCTTTACGGGGGCGCACACGCAGTGATATTGCCGTCGCTGTTCGAAGGTTGTCCGAACGTGCTATGCGAGGCTTTCGCATGCGGGCTTCCGGTGCTTGCAAGCCGTGTCGGTGACATCCCGAGACTCGTCGAAAATGGTGTGAACGGGTTCCTTTTCGATCCGCACTCTTCTCAGGATATGTCGAGAGCAATCGAACGGTTTTGCGACCTTCCGCGTGAACACCGCGTCGCCATGGGCCGTGCAAACAGGGGGAAAGCCGAAAAGCTCTTTTCGTTTACCCGATTCCTGGGGGAATACGAGGCCTTGTTGACGGCATGACGTTTCCGGAAGCCATCATATTTCGCAGCCCGGCGTAGCCGGAACAAGAGCTGCCTGACGGGCGCTGACCCGGCTCCTGCACCGTTTGATGTGGGCTGTCGGTTACGCCGCGCTGCATTGTTATATTGAAGAATTATTCGTATTCGCGCAGATTTTCACGCCGCGAGTTCCGTCAGTTTCTCGGTATCTCCTTCTCTGGCCAAGCGCTGTGCGCCTGCCAACGCCCACTGCATCCGCGGCAGCGCGTGAGAAACCATTGGGATCAGCGCGCTCTTCTTTGCGACGGAGTCGCAGGGCATATTTCCCAGCCCGGCGTGGATGAAGGTCCGGGGGTGCAAGAACCGGGGCGTTGCCCGTCGGGCGACTTTGGTTCCGGCTGCGCCGGGCTGGGAAATATGCGGGCTATGCAGCTCCTTCCGAGGTGGGCGGCCGGAGGTTTGCTATCGCACGCATCACTTCATCAGCCACGAATTGATACGCCTCCTTCAACTCGGGTTTTGTGCAATTCTGTGTCCGGGCTCGAACAGCGGAAAAATCCATGGGCATGCCGAAACTGATCGTGACTCTCCCCGGCTTGGGGAATTTCATGTGCCTCCCATACACTTCGTGCATGCCCCAAATTCCAACGGGGACAACCGGACAGCCGCATTTTAGAACGAGCAATCCAACCCCGGCCTCTGCAGGGTGCAACTGCCCGTCAGGCGTGCGGGTGCCCTCTGGGAAAAGCAACACTGCATTCCCGTGGCGCAGCAGTTGCATGACCGTTTTCAATCCACCCGGGCTGCCACCTTCCCTGTCAACAGGCACGCAGTTCACAGCCCGCAACACCGCTGCTGCGAACCGGTTCCTGAAAAGTGATGCGCGCCCAAGAAAATGGATTTCACGGGCGATTGCGGAGCCGATCAATGGCGGATCCAGGTACGACGCGTGATTGGACGCAAGGATTGCTGCGCCGACCGCAGGCACACGTTCCGGGTTCAGGACCTTCCAGTGGAAATACCAGCGGCCCATCGCCCCAAAAACCGCGTGTCCAAGGTGGTAAAGCAGCTTCATCCCTTTCGCACTGCCATCTTAAAGAATCTGCGGAGCCATCGCAAATCATCCAATCGATAACGGATCACGCTCTCAACCTGTTCAGCCGCCGATCCATGCTCCCTCCTGAACGCGGGCGCCGAATCCGTTCCCCTCAGCGCGGCGCGACAAATTCGCATACCTGCAACCATGGCAGTTGTTTCAAGAGGAGCGTTCGGCTTCTGCAACGCCGCGATGAGCCAATCGACGCCGAATCTCAGCAAGGATCAACTCGCTCGTTTCCTTGGGAGTCTGGCCTGAATTGTTCACCACCACGGCGCCCAACGGAATCATGAGCGGAGCCGCTGCGCGCTGGCTGTCGCGCTCGTCGCGCAACGCAAGGTTTTCTCTTACGCCATCGGCAACCCGGCGCCGTGTTCGTTCTTCAAGCGATGCGTCAAGGTAGAACTTGAACTCGGTTTCAGGGAACACGTTTGTCCCAATATCGCGCCCTTCCATCACAAGATTGCCAAACTGCGTGCAGGCGCGCTGCGTTTTTTTCATCCAATCTCGCACTGCAGGCACGGCAGCCACGGCTGGGGTCGCAGCGCTTGTTTCCGCGGTGCGGATTTCTTTCTCCGGGTAATACCCGTCAACGAGCAGCCTGACGGAGTTGTCAACGCACTCGAGCCGCGTTTTCCATTTTCGGCACGCCGCTGCGACAGCCTTCTTGTCGTGCACGTCAATCCTTTTCTTCAGGCAATACCATGCAAGGGTCCGATACATTGCGCCCGTGTCCACATAAACATACCCCAGCGCCTTGGCCACCAGCCGCGCGTTTGTGCTCTTGCCGCTGGCGCTCGTCCCATCAATTGCGATCACAATCGGCTCTTTATGCTCTTTCACACAGATTCCGAATCAATCTTCTCGTTTCTGCGCACGCCCAATTCACCGTGAACAAGACAATCCACACATGCTTGATCTCCATTTGATCGCTGCTTATTCGGCGATCAAATCATCCACCCCGACAACCCTTTTCGACCGTGCATCAAGAATCGTGGCGCCCAAGCCTGCAGGTTCCGGTTGCGCCAGTTTAACGTAAAAATCTGGAAATGTCTTTTTCACGCAAGCCGGATTCTTGATTTTCAACCCGGGCACTTTCAATCCAAGAATTGAGAAGCACATCGCCATCCGATGATCGTTGTAAGTTTCAATTTCCGCCGCGTGCAGCTTCGAAGGCCACACTTCAAACGCATCGCCCGATTCCACAACTTTCGCGCCGCATTTTTGCAGCTCAGTGCGCAGCCCGGCGACACGCTCGCATTCCTGCAGCCTCAGCCTGCCGAGCTGGGTGAAAAGCGCCGGCCTGTCACATCCTTCACCAGAGACATACACGCCGGGACAATCCCGGTCCAACGCCCATGTCCGGCCGCTGTCACTATCCGCTGCCAGCACAATCGCTGTCATGATCGCGTCCCCAAGGTCCCTCGCGCGCGAAACTTCACGCGGAATCGGAACGTATTTCGGAAAACGCGCATCGAGCTGCCAGTCTGTCTTCGGCCAGTCCTTCACCGCAACAAGTTTCGCGTTTTCCTCTCGCAAGGTGAAGCGCACGGTTCCTGTGTGCAATCCGCTGGTCTGAACAGCATCGCTCGTTGCCAGCAGCCAGCCGGCCCCGACAAAGTAACTGCCGCTTGAAGCGTCGGGTTCAACCACAAATTCTCCGCCGGCTTTGGGAAAACACTCGATCATTCGACGTGTCATTTCGATGTACCCCTGCTCTTCAGCCGACTCCGAACCTGCAATCTCGACCGTCCACTGGCCGGCCGTTCCAGCCAGCAGCAGCGCTGACGCGAACTGAGAGCTTTCGGCAACCTCAACCCTGCAGCGGCCCGGCCGCGGCCCGCTGCCATGCACAATGGCCGGCAGCCGGTCGTTGGATGATTCGATTCTGTAACCAATGCTCCGGAGCGCCTTGAAAAGCCCTGATTGCGGGCGTTGGTGCATCCGGTCAGTGCCATGCAGCCTGTACCTGCCCCGGCCCAAACATGCCAGGGCAGTCAAAAACCTCGCCGCAGTCCCCGCGTTCCCGACATACAAATCAACCGGTTCCGCCCCCGGCCCCATCGGGAGCCGCCCATCACAACCGCGTACAGTAATGGTTCGATTGCACTTCTCATGCGAATCTGCCGCGACGTCCACGTCAATGCCGAGCGCGCGCAGCGCCTCGACCATCACCTGAGTGTCCTCGCTCCAAAGCGCATTCCGCAGAACCGTCATGCCGCTCCCCAACGCCGCAAGCACAAGCGCCCGGTTGGTAATGCTCTTGGAACCGGGCACCGTGACCTCTGCCCGCACCAACCGCCTAACAGGGACTATCTCGATTAACTCAGGCAGTGGCATAACACTGCGTCCTACACTTGCATCGCGGAGAGTTTGCACCGCCACCGCATCCTCTCCGCTGTTTGAACAGCCTTTCTCCAACCAACTTCATTCACAGCCTCCAAATCAGCCTCGACTTGAGCAACACAACCGCCTCACGCCCCTAATGGAGCACTCCGTGCCTTTGATCAAAGACACGCTCGCACACGCGATCCAGTTGCAGTTCTGCCCCAGCCCGCAAACGTTCCCGTCACCCACTCATCGCGCCTCTTCTTGGCCGCAGTCAAAAAACGCTCAATTTCCATCCGGTCAGACTCGAGCAAGGCGGCGCGCAACTTTTTCAGGCCGGCAATGTACTCTGCAATCACCCGCCCCAGTCTGCGTCTGTTGGCAAGGAGAATGTCACGCCACATCTCGGGAGACCCTGATGCCACACGTGTTGTATCCCTGAACCCGTTTGCACAAACCATCGCCTGCCGCTTTCCGCGTCCAGCCCCCAAAACAAAGTTAACCAATTGTCCGGCCAGAATGTGCGGCAGGTGACTCGACCGCGCCACAAGATCGTCATGGATGGCAGGCGGCATTGTGATTGTGCGCGCTCCCACTCGCTGCCAAAGGGCTTTTACCCGCCTGAGAGCCGATGCCGAAGTCTTGCGTGTTGGAGTAACGACGCACACCGTGTTTTCGAACAAACCAGGACGCGCATTCGCCACGCCTGTCTTTTCAGAGCCTGCCATGGGGTGGCTGCCAACAAACCTCGCTCCCCTTCGCCGGACCATTTCTTCAAGGTCTTGGACCAAGCCATCCTTCACACTCCCCACATCGGTAACAATGGCGCCGGGCGCGATGCCCGGCAAGAACCGCTCAACAAGTGGCCGCATTTGGCCCACAGGCGTGCACAAAACGATCAGATCAGCACCGGCAACGGCTTCCATGGGGTCCATCGTGACGTGGTCCGCAGCACCCGCACAAAGACATTCGCGAATGCGTTCCCGGCGCCGGACATGGCCGAAAACAACGCCTGCCAACCCGCGCTCCTTGGCGGCCATCCCAAGCGACCCACCAAGCAAACCCACGCCGATCAATGTCAATTTGCGGCAAAGCACGGACCCATGATATGCATCCGCCATTCTGCGAGCAAACAGGGAAAGATGGTGGGCACGACAGGATTTGAACCTGCACGGATTTCTCCACGGGATCCTAAGTCCCGCGTGTCTGCCAATTCCACCACGTGCCCCTTCGAGCCAGTTTATTCTCGCAGCTCAATGCACAGTTGTAAACAGCTTTCTGCGCCACCAAGTTAGCGAGCCCAGAACTCAGCCTGGATTACCAAGGGCTCAGGTCCGAAAGCCCCGCCGTGTAGGATCAGCAAAAGCTCACCGCTTTTCTCCGACCTCATTCGGTCTTTGGCCAGCGCCGCTGCCCAGCACCGGGTCATGGTTTTAGTCCGCATGTTTTGCAGCCACGCCCAGCCGGAACCAAAGTTGCGTGACGGCCAGTGACCCGCACCTGCGACCGTTGATAATCGCTGTCCGCCGCACGGTGCTGCGTAACATGCCGAGCCCGGGAATCGCACTGGATTGGACGCACAGCTATCGATCGCGCAAATCCTGTGGCCGATCGTTCACCGGCTGGGTGCGGCGAAGAATCGCCGCGCTCCCACAACGCGTTGGAAAAAGCAATCGCGTCAGGAGCGCGGCCGTCCTCGGCCGCATCAACCCGACGACCGATCTTGCACCTGTTTCAATCACCCAAATCCGGTGGCCGATCGTTCACCTGCTGGGGGCGGCGAAGAATCGCCGC
>JARYMD010000117.1 GCA_029907285.1 Verrucomicrobiota bacterium
ACCGACGTCATCGAGAAGATCCTCCGGCACTGCGGACTGTGGGACGAGCCCTCAGTTCGTGCCCCGCCCTCGGCCAAGATCTCGGTTACGGGCTGAGGCTCAGGGCGAAGGGAACCGGTGGAGCGGTGGCGCCGCGCGTGAGGCGGGGCATCCGCCCGGCGGCGAGGTGCGCCCTCGAAGTCCGGTGCGACCACCGTTTCCAGACGCCGTGGCCCCCTGACCGGCCTTCCTGGAGACCACCCCGGCCATTCGGGGGCAGGTGGGCGGCCGCCCACCTGCCCCCGAAGACCGACGCAGCACTGAGCAGGGAACAATTCTGCCGCGTTTCGCCTTGAATGGCCATACCGGGCCAGGCACACTCCGACCACGTCGAAAAAGCAAATGCCTATCAGTCGGAATCGTAGCCCGCACCCACGGCGACAACATTTGACAATCCTGACGGAATGCTCGCGCCCGGCGGGAAGCCGTAGCCAAGCACAGAGCCGTCGTTCCGAACTGCCAGATTGTGGTACCGGCCAGCAGCAATTCCAACAACATTGCTCCAACTGGCCGGGAGATTCGTTGGCATGAAATCCACGAAAGGAAATGGTGAAAAGCCCCAAGCGGCAACCGTCCTGTCGAGTTTAAGCGCCATGCAATGATAACCAAACGCCGCAATCGCAGTCACGTTGCTCAACCCCGCCGGCACCGCATTGGTCAGAGGGTAACCGCCGCCCCACGCGGCGACAGTGCCGTCTGATTTCAGGGCCAGGGTGTGGTAATAGCCGGCTTTCACGTCCACGACGTTGGTGAGGTTTGCCGGTTTGTTTGTGACCTGTCCGTACGTGTTATCACCCCACACGGCCGCTGAACCGTCACGTTGAACCGCAACGCTGTGATACGCTCCGGCGGCGACAGCAACAACATCCGCAACATTGGTCGGCACGTTGCACTGACCAAACTGGTTCGTGCCCCACGCCACCACAGAACCGTCCGAGCGAAGCGCCAGATTGTGGGCAAAGCCGCACGAAACTCCAAAAACGTTTGTCAAGCCCACTGGGATTTCTATCGCAGGAGAACCCCACCCGTCCACCACGCCTGCAACGGCTGTGCGAGCCACTCGATAGAAACGCGCTTCAACTTGCAGTCCGCCGTCGTCGTCGCCATCTGTTGCCGGTTCATTCTGACGCTGGCTCTCCCGCCATTTTTCCACGACCTCCTTGCTCCATTCCTCCGTAACGCCGTCTGCCCAGATGATGATGGAACCAGAGAGATCGAAACCGGGCGGGTAGATGCCCAGCGGCAGAGGCGGAGACTTTTCATCCTTCGGCATCACCATTGGTCCTGACGGTTTGGGGTCAGCTTTCTCGACGGTTCCCTCGGATTCTGCCGGCGCGCTGCTGCTGCTTTCGCTCACACCACCACCCGCCACTAGCATCTGACTGCACCCACCTTCAGACCAAATCGTGTTTGTCCCTTGGCTCGGCACGTTGACTTCCGCGACCCGCCAGAAAATCGGCGGATTCAGGCTATCCGTCCAGTACACCGTGTAAAACTCGCCGGGGTGACTGATCCAAGTGAGGGTTGTGCAGTCGTTCTGCCGGGTGATGGACGTAATCACCAAGTCGTTTGTGACCGCGCTCAGGGAGACTGCGTGAACGGCTACCAGTGCCAACAAGACTTTCGTTTTCATAGACGTTCCATGCTGAGTTTTTTGTCCCCGGCCTGTCCCCCAATAGCCCAAGGGGCGTGACCTACTTACGCCCCTGCACAGGCACTGGTATGCCAGAGGTGGACCCCATCGTTTGGACAGGAAAATGCAGAAACTAAGTTAGGTTTTAGGGCTCTGCTGGATTAGTTGTTTTTGTTTTCACTACTCTGCGTTTTCACGACTTAACCACTGCGAGGCTCCCGCGTCCAGCCCGAAGTGAGCCCCTGAGCCCCGTCAGGGCTGAAGGGGCGAACGGAGGGCTGGACGCGGGCGGCGCCTCGGTAACTATTTCCACCGCCAGGCAGCGGGCGTGGCTCCATAGGATTCCGGCGAGTGATACCATTCCGCCGGCGTGGCATAGCCCAGTCCTTGATGTGGCCTGGCGGTGTTGTAATGGCTGAACCAACGCGCCAAGCCTCGCTGCGCCGTCAGCCCGTCGGCGTAATCCTGCACGTAGATGTCTTCCTGTTTGACGCTGCGCCAGAGCCGCTCGATGAACCGGTTGTCCATCCACCGACCGCGCCCATCCATGCTCACGTCCACACCCACCGACTCGACCGCTTCCAGATACGCCTCGCTGGTGAACTGGCTGCCTTGGTCGGTATTCGAGATTAACGGCTGCCGCCCACTGGACAGCGCGGCCGTCCAGGCCCGGATACAAAACTCGCTGTCCAGGCTGTTGGACAATTCCCAGGCCAGCACATACCGGCTCCACCAATCCATCACCGCCACCAAATACATGAATCCATAGGCCATCGGAACATAAGTAATGTCGCTGCACCAAACCTGGTCCGGACCGCTGATGTCCAGCCCTTCCAAAAGGTAAGGGTAGATGCGGTGTCCTTCGCCGGGTTGACTCAGGTTGCCCTTGGGGTAGATCACCTCCACGCCCATCAACTCCAGCAGCCGGATCACCCGCTTGCGGTTCACCCACTGCCCCTCGCGCTGCAGCTGCACCGTCAGCCGTCGGCTGCCATACACCGGATACTCCAGATGCAACTCGTCCAACCGTCGCATGAGCGCGAGATTCTTCGGGCTCTCGGACACCGGTTCGTAATAGAACCCGCTGCGCGATATGCCCACCAACTCGCATTGGCGCTGGAGGCTCAGTTTGGGCCATGGCTCAATCAGGTCCCGCCGCAGCCCTACAGGCCCAACTGCCTGCACTTTTTTTTAAGCCAATCCACTTCCACGCTCCATTGCCCAATCTTCTCGTGGAGTTGGGCAATCAATCGCTCCTGGTCTTCGTTGCCCGCTTGAGCCGCCTCGAACAGCTCGGGCAGATGATCCCGGATGACGCCCTTCCACTGGGTCACCTGCACCGGATGCACTTGGTATTCTCGGGCAATCAGCCCGACCGTCTTGATGCCCATCAAGGCCTCCAATCCAACTTTGGCCTTGAAGGCACCTGTGTATCTCTTGCGTTTAGTTTTACTCATAGTTCTGCTGTTCTCTCATCGCCAGCAGAACCTGAAAAGTCTAACTTAACTCACTGTCCGAAATTCGGGGTCCATTTCTGCCCTCGATGGAACGCTTTCGGGCACGCCCAGTTGCGGGCGTGCCTCGAACCGTGTCCATCGAGTCGAGATTACCAGTTTCGTGCAGGACAGCAGCCGAAGCCGCAAACCTATCGTTGTTTCGATTACATACGTTTTTTGTTCCGAACTCTCGGATTCAACCACCCAGGCCGGTTCTCTGCAAGCTGCGATTTTGAGCTGCGACCTTGGGCACACGGGGCTTCCGAGAGACGGTGTCCGGTCCTCCCGCACACGTTGAACCCGAACCGCACGACAAGTTGATTTCGTTCGACATGAGTTTCATTGAGCGCGAAGACGGTTTCAGGTTTAATCGCTTTGACCGAGGTGCGAGCCGCACGGGCGATTCGCCGGAAATTTTTACGCGAGTTGAATTTGAAAAGTTTTACCCAAGTTGAACCACGTTGCCGCCAGTTGCCCATGCACATGATCGAGGAAAACATGGCCAAGCAACTCGAATGGTGCGGCGAAGCGCCGTTCTACACGCTCGGGCCGCTCGCCACCGCTGAGGCAGCCGGTCAGGATGCCGTTCCAAAATCTGTGCGCCCGGCGTCGTTGCGGCGGAGCTTGCGGAGTCGCAACCACGACCACATCACCAGCGGTATCGGCGCGGCGATGATCGGCTGGTATGGCTGCGCGATGCTCTGCTACGTCACACCCAAGGAACACCTCGGCCTGCCGAACAAGAAAGACGTGAAGGCCGGCGGTGCTTGCGCACGGCCACTATTCGCCGCCCGCCGCAAGGTGGCCGCCACGCAAGTGGCCCATCCCAGCGCGCAACACCGCGACAACGCCCTGAGCAAGGCGCGCTTTGATTCGAGCCGCGTGGGAAGCGGCGAGAAGGATTTCGCGAAGCAAAAGGCCGACAGGCCGAGGCTGCGGGCGCAGCCGAGCCAATTCCGTTGGGAGGATCAGTTTAACCTCAGCCTCGACCCCGTCACCGCGCGCGAGTTCCACGACGCCACGCTGCCGCAAGAAGGCGCAAAGACCGCTCACTTTTGCAGCATGTGTGGGCCGCATTTCTGTTCCATGAAAATTACGGAAGATGTCAGAAAGTTCGCGGCAGAACAGGGTCTTGCCGAGGAAAAGGCAATCCAAGCCGGGATGGAACAGAAAGCGCGGGAGTTCGCGCAAAAGGGCGGCGAACTTTACAGCAAGGCGTGATGGCATGCGCCAACGTTCCGCTGCTATCGCGGCATCAAAGCATCCCACGAACATTTCAACGATCTGTGCAAACGCACAACAGTCGTAACGAGGATGTTCAATTTCCCGGCTTCGATCTTCTGGATGGTGCGCGGGTTTACATCAATCAATTCCGCGAGTTGCTCCTGGGTGATGCCGCGCGCCACACGCTCCCGGCGCACGTTCGCGCCGAGAACGCCAAGTTCAGGAAGTTTGGGCCGGCTTTTGGACACGCCCTATTGGGGCGTTGATTTCGCTTGCACAACACCGCCCAATGGGGCGTAATCAGTGGCGAGAACAACTTGACGCTCGAAAACTCTGAAAACTCTCAATAACGCGGTCGGCAGCCTCGCCATCGGATTCGTCCTGGCACTCAGTGTCAGCACGCATGCTCAACTTCAGTTCACGGATGTCCGTGTCACCAGCGGGGGAGCGATCCAGCTCCATTGGACAAGCGAACCGAACGCCGTTTACAGCGTCGAATACGCTTCCGAATTGATAGACAGCGGCACGGCATGGCAAACGCTTTACCAAGATTATCCCGCCTTGGGCACAAATACGTTTTGGACGGATGCTGGCGACCAAAACACTCAGAGCGTCATCAACCATCCGCGAGACGGCGCAATGCGGTTCTATCGCGTTGTCCAAACCGGCACAAACGATCTGGCGAACGCGCCGCAGGTAGCCATTTTGTCGCCCACCAACAACGCTGTGCTCACAGGAGACATCGAGGTTTCCGTTTCGGTGACGAGTTCCCTCCTCGTGAACGCAATTCGGCTCTTCGTGGACGGTCAAGAGGTCGGCTATCAGAACGACACCGAGACGAACTTTGTGGTCAACACTTGCCAGTTCGGGAACGGGTCGCACAAGATTTATGCCGTGGTTGAAAGTTCGACCGGCTCTGAAACCACAGGCGAATCGCCAGACTTCGTAGAGAACTACGGGGTCTCACCATCCGCATCCGTGACTTTCGACAACTTCATTACGGATTACCGCGGCAAGTTGCGATTCCAAGACCCTGATGAAACTGAGACGAATCGTTTCTCCGCCAAATTCGCGGCATACGCAGACTGGACGCTGACGATCACGAACCAAGACGGCGTTGCCGTCCGCACGGAAACGGGAACTGGTTTTGGGATGGAGTTCGTGTGGGACGGAACTGGCAATGGCGGAACGAATTTGCCGAATGGCGCTTATTGGGCGGTTCTCTCCGCAACTGAGTCGAGCTTTTCGATGATGGCTGGGTTGCTGCAGATGATGCCAACACCAATTGAGCAGGCGATTGCAAAGGGGAAAAAATCTTATTTCATTGAACCGCCGCCGATGCCGCCTGTCTTAACGAACGGCGAATGGATTCCGTGGGAAAAGCTCTACGGTCCTTCGCCCTCAATTGAAGTCCCGATTGGCGATGAATACTTCGCCTTGGCAGCCGCAATCGAGAGCGAGGCGAAAAAGGTTGGATCGGCGAGCGGCGGCGTCACGTTGGACGCAGCAGGCGATTCGGGCAGCGGCAGTCAGACGACGGTTCTCCGGCCCGTGCCCTCCGTTTGGTTCGGCAAGAACGGAACGATTGGTATTGCCTATCAAGGCAACCACCCCGACGGCGTTTCATTCGGGCTGAATACGCGGCCAAGCAATGGGCTGGGTGGTCGCGTTTCGTTGAATGTCACGCCCGGTAGCTATGGGCGGCTCAGGGCGGCGCACAGAATCGCGCTCGGCTTCAATCGTTACATGGGCGATGCCAGCTACCGGTTGAAGTTCTACAAAGGCAATTTCGATTTAACCGCCTCGGACTTGCGCAAGCCCTCCAAAGGAGGCAGCAGCATTTTCAACAACGTCAACGTCGGATTGCTGATCGGCCACGGAGTTTGCAGTGCCGATTCAAGCAGCGGCCACGATTTCACGATTTCCGCTTCAGGGCCGTTCCAGTCGTATTATCCAGTTTGGGAAGGTGGCAGTGGTTACAATTGGGTGCGCCTTTCTGAATTCGACTTTGGAAGCTCCGGCGTGAACGGACTGCGGTGGATGTCCATCTTGACCTGCAACAATCTGATTGAGCATGTTTATCTGGACTGTTACGACAAGGAAGCATTGCCAGTGAACGATGATCTGCATCTGCTTTGTGGTGCTAAAACGTCCGTGTTTATCGTGTCAAACTTCGGCTTGAAGTATTCCGCTGCCTTGACTGGCAGAGGCGGAGTCACGCGGAGAACCGTTGCTGAATCGTGGTTTTATGCGGGGCAACAGAGCCAGGGCTTTCAACCCGGAGGTCCGCATTTGACGGTGGAGTTCAGGGTCATCGGTTGGCCGAATTGCTTCAATGACGACCTGCTGAATTATCAAACGCCGGATTCGGGCAATCCAGCGGACATCACGTATCAGGACAGCACGGTATTCACGCCATGAACCTCCGGCTGATTCTCCTGTGCCTTGGGCTGGGCAGCGCCGCATCCGGTGTTGCCCAGCTTGCTTTAGAAGCGTTCGGTGAACCGTTCGATGGACAAAACGTTGAAATCATCTGGCAGGCTTCGCCCGACCAAATGCCGGGCTCGCTCGGCACGTTCACGGTGCTGCCGGCTGCATTCTCAAGCGAAGTCGTTTCAAACGTGATTGACTTGTGCCGATTCAAGGACGAGGAGAAGGTCCGTGCGATCTTCCGTGATGTGCCCGCCGGAAAACCCGCCTCTTACCAAGAACCCTATCCCGGGAAACCAGTGTTGGGGAAATCCCTTCGCATTGTGCCCGCAAACGGTTACATCAACTATCTCGATCCAACCGCAAGCTCGCCGCCCGGCGTCCCCGCTCAAGCAGTGCCCAGCCAGAAACAGGCACTCGAACTGGCAATTCGACTTCTTCCCAAGCTTGGAATCAAAGAAGCCGATCTTGCTCGCGAACCAAACAGTCAAGAACTCGCGTATCTGCTGACTGCGAAAACGAACGGGCGTTTTGACAAAGGTCAGAAGAAGGCTGTCGAAGAGGTCGCTGCTCGGGGCGTGATCTTGTTCAGGCAAGTCAACGGAATCAGCTTTTCCGGGCCAAGCGACTCCGCCGGTCTGCGTGTAGAGTTTGGTAACAACGCTCAGATCAAAGAACTGGTGGTCACTTGGCGGAATCTCAAAGCCGAAAAGCCCGAAACCGTTGCCAATCGAGCGGAAATCATTCAGGCCGTCAAGCAAGGCCAAGCTGTCATCAGATTGCCGGAGCGCTTTGGCAACGCGGCTGCGCTGAAGACTCTGACCATCACGCAACTGCGGCCATACTACTTCGGCATGAGCGGAACGGAGCCACAAAAAAGAGTTTTTCCCTACGTGATGCTCGTTGCGACAGCGGACACTGGCATTACGAATTTTCCAGTCAGTTTGAACTGCCCAATCCTCAAGTGACAACACCGGCCTGATTCTTCAGCGAGAGTCTATCGCGCCGCCTTCAAAATCCTGATCGCGTGGATGTCGCTCCCGTAGAAGGAAAGCTGCCTCAAGCTCTTGCCGTCGCCCAAAGGATCGCGGATGAGATATTCCGTCTTTTCTTTCCCGACGATCAAAACCCAATGCGGCACAGTGCGTTCGATGAACACCTTTGCAATCACGGGCTGGTTGTCCTTCAGCGCAGCGTCAATTCTCTGAAAACTCGGATTGCCGATGTAACCCAGGACGACTTTGCCTTCTGAAACCTTGGCCACGGAATCCCATTTGAGCCAACCGCGTTCCGTGTAACCGGCATTCTTCTTCAAGAAATCGTTGAGTTCTTTGGGCGTGACCTGAAATGGACCCCAAAATTCGGACCACCAGCTAAGCTCGACTTGAAGGGTTCTGCTCGGCATGAGAAAGAGCAGAGCCATGAAAACGAAACGAAAGAAATACAATGCGGCCTTAAAGGCCAAAGTTGGGATGGAAGCCATCCTGGGCGTCAAAACCGTTGGGCAGATTGCCCGGGAGTATCAGGTGCATCCGACGCTGGTGACGCAATGGAGAAGAGTGATTCGGGAGCGGCTGCCCGAGCTGTTCGAGGCGGCCCGCCCGGGACAGGAGGACCAGGGGGAGTTGGTGGCGCAGCTGCATCAGAAGATCGGTGAGCTGACGGTGGACTTGGACTGGCTTAAAAAAAAGTCCAAACAGTTGGGTCTGTCAGTGCACGACAGGAGTTGATCCAGCCATGCGAGCAACCGAGTATTCGGCATCAGTGCGAGTTGGTAGGGATCTCGCGCAGCGGATATTACTACGAGCCCTGTGCGGAGACGGCCGAGAACCTCCGCTTGATGCGCCGACTGGACGAGCTGCATCTGGACCACCTGGTCTACGGGAGCCGGCGCCTGATGATCTTGCTCCAGCGGGAGGGACAGCTGGTGAACCGCAAGCGGGTGGTGCGGTTGTTAAGGGTGATGGGGATCGAGGCCATTTATCCTCGACGTCGGACCAGCCAACCTGGGGAGGGGCATCAGATCTACCCCTACCTGTTGAAGGGCTTGGAGATCAGCGGTCCCGATCAAGTCTGGTGCAGCGACATCACTTATGTGCCCATGCAACAGGGCTTTATGTATCTGGTGGCGGTGATGGATTGGTGGAGTCGTTATGTGTTGGCTTGGGAACTGAGCAACACATTGGAACCGGACTTCTGCATTGCCGCCTGGGAGAGAGCGTTGCAAGCCGGGCACAAAGCACCCTTGATCTCCAACACCGACCAGGGTTCGCAGTTCACCAGCCTGGGCTTTGTCGATGCGGTCGAATCGGCGGGCGTGGATGTGAGCATGGACAGTCGCGGTCGCTGGATGGACAACCGTTTCATCGAGAGGTTGTGGCGAAGTCTGAAATACGAGGACATCTACCTCAACGATTACCTCGATGGATTAGATGCCGGTCGGGGGATCGGGCGCTGGTTTCGCGATTACAACCAACTGCGACCCCATCAATCCCTGGGCTATGCCACCCCGGCCGACTGGTATCAGAATCCCGATTCCTATGGAGCACGGCCGGCGCACTGGATCGAGCGAAAACTTTAACGTTCCATTTTGCCCTCTGCCGCGTTTGGCGAGGGTGGGGGTAGGTCAGACATGGGGGCGAATCGGACCTTTGCCATGACCAGCACAACAAACAACTTGAAGTCAGACCGCCTTCGGCGGTAGGATGAGGATGCCTAAAGAATGGGAGGGAGGAGGCGATGCCTTTGCTGTTGTCTGAAATGGACCCCAAAATTCGGACCACCAGCTAAGCTCGACTTGAAGGGTTCTGCTCGGCATGAGAAAGAGCAGAGCCATGAAAACGAAACGAAAGAAATACAATGCGGCCTTAAAGGCCAAAGTTGGGATGGAAGCCATCCTGGGCGTCAAAACCGTTGGGCAGATTGCCCGGGAGTATCAGGTGCATCCGACGCTGGTGACGCAATGGAGAAGAGTGATTCGGGAGCGGCTGCCCGAGCTGTTCGAGGCGGCCCGCCCGGGACAGGAGGACCAGGGGGAGTTGGTGGCGCAGCTGCATCAGAAGATCGGTGAGCTGACGGTGGACTTGGACTGGCTTAAAAAAAAGTCCAAACAGTTGGGTCTGTCAGTGCACGACAGGAGTTGATCCAGCCATGCGAGCAACCGAGTATTCGGCATCAGTGCGAGTTGGTAGGGATCTCGCGCAGCGGATATTACTACGAGCCCTGTGCGGAGACGGCCGAGAACCTCCGCTTGATGCGCCGACTGGACGAGCTGCATCTGGACCACCTGGTCTACGGGAGCCGGCGCCTGATGATCTTGCTCCAGCGGGAGGGACAGCTGGTGAACCGCAAGCGGGTGGTGCGGTTGTTAAGGGTGATGGGGATCGAGGCCATTTATCCTCGACGTCGGACCAGCCAACCTGGGGAGGGGCATCAGATCTACCCCTACCTGTTGAAGGGCTTGGAGATCAGCGGTCCCGATCAAGTCTGGTGCAGCGACATCACTTATGTGCCCATGCAACAGGGCTTTATGTATCTGGTGGCGGTGATGGATTGGTGGAGTCGTTATGTGTTGGCTTGGGAACTGAGCAACACATTGGAACCGGACTTCTGCATTGCCGCCTGGGAGAGAGCGTTGCAAGCCGGGCACAAAGCACCCTTGATCTCCAACACCGACCAGGGTTCGCAGTTCACCAGCCTGGGCTTTGTCGATGCGGTCGAATCGGCGGGCGTGGATGTGAGCATGGACAGTCGCGGTCGCTGGATGGACAACCGTTTCATCGAGAGGTTGTGGCGAAGTCTGAAATACGAGGACATCTACCTCAACGATTACCTCGATGGATTAGATGCCGGTCGGGGGATCGGGCGCTGGTTTCGCGATTACAACCAACTGCGACCCCATCAATCCCTGGGCTATGCCACCCCGGCCGACTGGTATCAGAATCCCGATTCCTATGGAGCACGGCCGGCGCACTGGATCGAGCGAAAACTTTAACGTTCCATTTTGCCCTCTGCCGCGTTTGGCGAGGGTGGGGGTAGGTCAGACATGGGGGCGAATCGGACCTTTGCCATGACCAGCACAACAAACAACTTGAAGTCAGACCGCCTTCGGCGGTAGGATGAGGATGCCTAAAGAATGGGAGGGAGGAGGCGATGCCTTTGCTGTTGTCTGAAATGGACCCCAAAATTCGGACCACCAGCTAAGCTCGACTTGAAGGGTTCTGCTCGGCATGAGAAAGAGCAGAG
>JARYMD010000118.1 GCA_029907285.1 Verrucomicrobiota bacterium
ATCTACGGCAAGTCCAACAGGGGTCAACCACTACGTCCACTACCACAGCGGGGGTTGGGGTTGGTCAGTGCCATGGATTGCCGGGCTTTACGCGCTTGCGTGCCAGATCGACCCCGCGATTATGCCGGAGCGTTTCTGGGCGGAAGCGCTCCAGACCGGCAAAACCATCCGCATCAGGTACGATTCACTAGAACTGGAGTTCGGGACGATTGCTGACCCAGTTGCTCTGATAGAGCGGATTGAAGCCACAAAGGCCCGGTGAAATGGTTCTGGATCGGGTCTGGCCGACATAGTGCAGAAAGACAAACGATTGGAAGATCGTTCATATTCGCGAAGATTTTCAGGCTCCGCGCACGGGCAACTTCTCCGTATCTGTTTCCCTGGCTGTCAGCAAGGCGGTCACCACGGTGCGGCGTTTTGGAGACGCAAATAGAGTGCCAGGCACTTTGTTTGCGGTTTGCGAGGGGCGCCTGTCCTGCCTTACGCCAGATTTCATCAACGGTAGGGCGCGCCGTCCCTGTGACAGATAGGTTTCTCATTTCCGCGTAAACGCGGAACTCTGGCAGCGATCGGTGTGCCTGCGCCATAGGCGGTGCGACGCCCGCGGCAGTGAGAGTCCCGTCATTAGGCGGCTCTTGAATCGGGCACTCATTGTGCAGGAACACCTTTGTACATTGGATGTTGAGCGTTGCGCGTTGAACGTTCCCAAAGAGACGACTCGGCCGGTCAACTGAAAGGGACTTTCAACGTACAACGTTCAACTCCCAACGTTCAACGGAGCCGCGGGTTGGCAGAGCGAATGGCCTTATCCACCCGCGGCGGTTTGGCGGGTTGCTCCGGCTCGGACATATCGCTGGCCAGCCTGCCGGCTGAGCATGTGCTTTCAATCCGGTGAGATTTCGGGTTTCGATGGGCTCGGTTGAGGTCAGGCAAGTCTGTTGGCGCGCCAGAGGAGCAATGCGCCAACAGCCTGAAACAGCATGTTCGGGAGCCACGGCAGAAGTTCCGGGTGCCGATTGGGATACGTTTCCCATGCTTGTGCAAGGACGATGAAACCGTAGTACACAAGCAGAAGAACAATTGCGATGCCCATGCCCGCCGTTGTCTCGCGTCTGTGTGCGCGTATTCCGAGCGGTATGCCGATCAAGGTGAACGAAATCGACGCAAATGAGAACGCAACCTGCTGATGCATCTGGACGGCGACAGGCGTTGGATCAACTCCACGTCGGCGCCAGTCGTAATACTCGGTCAGCAACTGGAAGAATGTCATTTCGCTGAGTTTAAGTCTTTTGCGGCTTGGCTGCTGGATGCGTGCTGGTAACTCGATGATCTGATCTTCTGCGCCGCCGGGTTGCCACGAATCGAGAAACACACCTTCAACTTTGGGCATTACCAGCGTCAACGACTGGTTGGTCGGATTCGGAACGATGCGGGCTTCCGGCGCCCAAAGAATCATGCTGACCCGTGCTGTTGCAGGCTCGGTGTTGGTGCTTTCCGGTCCCGGAACGGATTCAAGAGGAGCATTCGTGTCCATCTTGTACACGAGGACGTTGCGGAGCGCATTTGTGCCAATCACCTTGCCCACGTAAAAGACGTATCCGGGGAAATCTTTCACAAATTGGTTTTCGGAAAGGATCGTCGCCGGCTGTTCCATCCCAAGGCCGTAGATGAGTTCCTTGTAGGCCACGCGAGACGTGGGGGCGACGTACATGCTGAACCATGCGCTCACTGCTGCCACACCAACGCTCAGCAGCACAATCGGGCTGACGAGGGACAACAGGCTTATGCCGCTCGCCCGGGTCGCCGTGAGCTCCTGGTCGGCGCTGAATCTGCCAAACACAAGCAAGGTTGCCGTGAGCATTCCCATCGGCAGGGCAAACACCAACACGAACGGCACAAGCAGGAGAACCGCTTGCACAACCGCAATGAGACTGATCTTGTGAACCACCAGCAAGACGAGAATCTCCCGCAACAGGTTGCCCAAAAGAAGCACTGAGGTGAACACAGCGACCGTAAGCAGCATGCTGACCAGCACCTGTCGCAGCAAGTATAAGTGCAACGTCCTCATTCCCGCATCAGGCGCTTTTCCACTGGCTCAGATCATGCAGCAGTTGAAATCTGTCTGTGCCGCCCAAACCCGAATAAAGGTCCCGCGCCCAGTTGTAGGCATCAGGAACATCGCCGGCCAACACAACGCGCGTCGGAAAAAGAAGCCCAACTACAATTGGCAGGTCGGTCACGCGCAAACAGTAAAGCATTTCGATTGCCGGCCCGCGTCCGTCCTTCTGGCTCGGGGCATTCTGTGTGGCTGGCGGCGATTGAAGAAACAGGTTCTGTATTTGCCCGTCGAACAGAGCCGCATAAGCGACAAAAGCAGCGGCATCTTCACGCGCGGCGAGTGAAATCGGCCCCTGTCCGGCCTCCCGAACAGTCCGTATCGCTGCAAGAGCGCGCAGCGTGTCCCATGTTCGCATCGAAGCAACTGTGCGTCCTGTCCACGCGGCAGCGCGCCGGACGTGCCAATTCAGTTCGTCTCCCCAGGCGGTCTCGCCCGTGCCCCGCGGCTCGAACTCGACCCGAGCACACTCAAGCGGGATTGAGTTAAGAAACGATCGCGTGTCTGTTCGGCCTTCGCCGGGCAGCCGAGGAGCCACAAGGATTGGCATTGGCGGGGAGAGGGTTTTGGGGCGCCACAGTTTGCCGTGCAAACGCCACCCATCCTCCGAAGTGAAAGAGAACCTGAACCCGCACTCGTTGCCGTCTTCGTATTCGAATTCGATCTGGACGTCGAGCGGCGGCGCTTTTTGCGGGAAAGCACGGAAGGTCTTTTCCCTGAGCTCGGAAACGACACGGTTCCGTTCCTTTTCGAGGTCTGCTCTGGAATGAATTGGCGGGGGATGCGGCAATGGCACGAACGTCTGGTGAATTGTGGCGACACGGTTCTCTGCAGGCGGGCCATTGACATAGACGCGCAAAGTGTCGGCCGGTTCACTCTTTTCCGGTGAATCATCAATGTCGCCAATTCGATCCGGCGGGACATCGCGGTTTTGAAGATGTTTTGCGAACCACGAGAAAATTGCTGTGCGCGAAATCCGATGATACGAATGGCCGCCGGGTGTGATCACCAACTTCAAGTTCTGGGGCGCTCCCAGTTTCTGGTAAAATCTCGCCAGTTGGGCGTGCACCGTTCGTATTGATTCCAAAGTGAAAATGCCGTCTCGGTCCGCGGACGCAATGAGCAGTGGCCGTGGCGCGACCAACGCGCCCACGTCTGCAAGGTCCCACCCGTAAGTGTTCACCCACCACATGCAGTCGCAGTGACCATCGATTGTTCGGTCATGAATATGTGAGTAGAGCGTTGCCGTGCCGCACACAGGAGCTGCAACTTTCACTCGAGTGTCTGCTGCTGCAAGCCACCACGAAGTTGCGCCTCCTCCCGATATGCCCGTGACCCCGAGCGCGTTCGGGTCAACCTCGAGCCTTTGACACAGCAAATCCAGCCCGCGAATGCCATTCAGCAGCTCGACCCCGGCCGGCGTATAGCCAAGGCTGTACCAGTGAAACCAACCCTCCCGATAACACCCATGATGGCAGCCGGCAACCTCGCCAAGTTGGGTTGTCTCCACTATCAGACAAACAAATCCCAGTTGAGCAAAACGACGTGGATGCGCCTGATAATGAACCTTCTGATTGCTCGCGTGCCCGCACACGTAAAGCACGCCCGGAGCAGGCCCGCCAATATTGGACGGCACATATAGATTCGCAGTGACATGCAGACCCGGAAGACTCTCGTAATGCAGTTTTTCGATTCTGTACCCGGGCCTGTCGATGACACCCGTGACGGTGACCTTCACGGGCAGATGTTGCTGCAGCTCGGGCAAATGCGCCAACCCCATCATTTCAAGGAACTGTGCTCGGCGGATGCGTTCGATGTGTTTCCATTCGCTTGGGGACGGCGGGTTTGCAAGCGCGTTCTGCGAAATCCGCAGCGCCTCGTGCGAGAGGTAATCCCGGATGTTTGTTGTCGGCACAAACCGGCTCGTGACCTTGCTCATTTCCGCTTTACCCGCAATCAGGGTTGGCTGTGCGATTGCAAGCAGTGCGGGTGCGCCTGCGCTTTTCAAAAAATCTCGACGGTTCATAAATCTTCATTCATTTCAGCCATTCATCCAAATGCGCTTTGACAAAATCGTCATCGCGCAACATCGGATACGCGCGCGTAACCCGGTTGATTTCCGCTGCCTGGCCGGCGCTGAGCGTTTCCTTCGGATTCAAACACCAACATCCGGCCATCAAGCCATGGCGGCGAAGGACCTCGTGAATCCCGGGTATGCAACCGGCATAACCATTCGCAGCATCAAAAACAGCGGCGTTAACATCGGTGACAGCGTTGGCCAACGCTATCATCCGAAGCGGCACCGGCAACCCGCCCGTAATGATCTTCCGGCATTGCGCATGAAGCAACACCGCTTTTCTGGTCCAAATTGCCCAGTGACCAAGCAAGCCGCCGACGATGTGCCGGCGCACAGTCTTTCCATTTCGCACAAAACAAAACGGCGTCAGCAGATCGAGCACGATGTGATCATCGTTGCCTGTGTAGAACGCAACGTCGTCGCGGCCGGCCTCTGTTATTGCGCGGATGACGTCGAGGGTCTGGTAGCGATTGAACGGCGCAATTTTCACTGCCACCAACTCCGGCAGTTCCGCCAGTCGCCGCCAAAATGCAACCGGCAAATGCCGTCCGCCAACGGCCGGCTGCAAGTAAAAGCCGAACAAAGGCATCACTCGCGCCAGTTCACGGCAGTGCATGACAAGCTCGTCCTCGGTGGCTGTCCGGAGTGCGCCGAGGCTTACCAGGCCTGCATCATAGCCCAGCTCGCGCAATGTCTCGGCTTCGCTGACTGCTTGGCGGGTTTGCCCGCAAATCCCTCCCACCAACACAACCTTGTCGTTCGATTTGCGCTTTGATTCTTCGGCGGCGATTTCGAGTACCGGCCTGAACAGGCCAACTTTGGGGTCCCGGATGGCAAACTGCGTTGTGTGCACACCAACGGCCAGTCCGCCCGCGCCCGCAGCAATGTAGTAACGAAACAAAGCGCGTTGCCGACGCTCATCCAATCGGCGTGATTCCGTCAAAGCCAGGGGACAGGCCGGGATGACAAGGCCTTTGCGCAATCGGTGCCGGGCATCGCTAGTACTGGCCATTTCGAACATCGAAGTGGGTTGGCTTGTTAAACGTACGTCCGCCGATCAACACCCAGTGCGCCGTCCAACGCGCGATTGTTTCAATTCCTGTGGGCGGCGGCCCGAGTTCCGCGCAAAGTTTTCGGGCGTTCCCCAGCAAGGCCGTGCTCAATTCGCGACCGGAAAACCTTGGCGTCACTCCAAGCTGGCGTGCCACCGGCTCTGCAACGGCCCGCACGCTGAATATCTCAGGCCGGCAAAGATTCCAAACCGACAGCGGCTCGGCGGTCAACTCCATGGCGCGAAGAATTGCATTGTTCGCGTCGCCCTGCCATACGCAATTGAACCAGCCGTTGGCCAGTGGCACGGGTTCTCCCCTGTAAACCCAATCTGCGATGTCGCGCACCACTCCGTAACGAAGCTCGGTAGCGTAAAACAGACGAAGCAATGCCACGCGGACCCGTAACGTTCCGCGCAATACTCGAATATCCGTTCGCGACCAACTGCTGCATTCGAGTATTCCCTCAACGGAGTCAGCCGGTCGGTTTCAACCGAACCGCCGGAGTCGATCGGAACCAAAGGACAAACGTTGCCCGTGGACAACGCCACAATCCGTGATCCTGCGTATTTCTCGCACACTGCCGCAGGCGCCAATGTGTTGACCGCCCACGTTGCAGATGGATTTGTTCCGGTCCCGAACTTCAGGCCGACAAGGTAAATCAGATTACCACTGTCAGGCAGCTTTGCCACTGAGCGCGAATCAAGCAGATCGCACGCTACGGTCTTGACACCGTGGTTTTCGATCCAACGGCGCACCTGTTCATTCCCAAACCGGCTTACAGCCACAACGTCAATGCCTCGGCCTGAAGCATCGGCGGCACGCTTTGCAAGCACAGCCAAGGTCGGCCCCATCTTGCCCCCTGCGCCCACGATAACCAGCGGGCTTGCAATCTGTCGGACTGCCTTTGTCAGCAAATCACACGGCCGGGTAAGAATCTCGTCGAGTTGTTCTTCAGTGGCTATCAAATCTGGCAAAGCGCGATCGGATGTCTCATTCCGTGTTTCGCCAGACTGTCCACAACTGCCTTCGGACTGCATTTGTTTTAGCGATACACGAACCCGCAGCCAAACGCAATCAATCCCGGTCGGCGGCAGTTGGGCACTATGGCGCCGCACGCGTGGTCGCTCTGAGTCGGGGCTTTGCTATTCAGTGGAATTACAGCTTAGCCCGCATATTTCCCAGCCCGGCGCAGCCGGAACCAAAGTCGCATTCCGGTGAGGCTTCGGGGCTGTGTGAGCGGGTCTAATTTGCAGGCTTGGCGAAAAGCGAATCTGAAACCGGCACGTTGTATTTCACCTCACTGACTTTGATCGTGAATTCGGCCGGGTCCTGGCCGGGGGCTTCGGCTTTCACCTTCAGGAGAAACGGAAATTGGAGGCCGTCCACAGTCCGGTAATCGCTCATGCGCGCCTCTGTTTTAACTGCTCCTTGAGCGGTCTGGAACTGTGACTCTTGCCTGACCAAAAGGCCGGTCTTGCTGCTGAAAGCAAAACGTTCTGAAGTGGTCGGGGTCGGCTTCGTCTCGAGCACGACAACTTCTTCGTTGTCCATTTTTTCGGTGCCTTTGTAGGCGAGGTCCGGATAAATCGAAAGGAACCGGAGGTCGCGATCCAACCCGGCTTCGCGTTTTACCTTGGCCAGTTCATCGCCCTCTTTTACACGAACGCCGGTGATCGGGTTTTTCGACCATGCGACCTGCCCGTCAAATCCCTCGAGCACAGCGCCGAATCCGGTCACCTCGACCTTGCTCAACTGTTTGTTTGGTGCGGCGGCATAGAACTCCCATGGCAACGCTGCGGGCATTCCCATTCCTTCTGCGGTGCCCTTGATAACACGGGATTTGACTTTTTCGATGGCTCCCTTTCCGCCCAGCGCTTTCACGTAACGCGAGAGCACCTCATCCACCTTTTCGCGTCCTTCGGCAGCCTGCAGGGTTGCCAGAGCTGTAAAAGCCAGTGCCGCCATCCCAACCGCCCGTATCGCCGTCTTGTACATGCTGTTTCTGAAGTTTTTGATTCGTTGAATTGCAATGCTTGTCGCAACGCCGGCTTCAAGCCGGGCATGCGCGTCCTTTTCCTCCCACAAGTACTCATGCGCGTCAACCAGAATCGCTTTGGCCTGCACACTTCGCAGCCCGGCGTGGACGGAACCAAAGTTGCATGAGGGGCAGCGCGTCGGCGATTGCGACCGTTGATGAGTGCTGCGCTGTTGAGCGTTTCTTTCAGTTGACCGGCTGGTTAGTCTTTTTGGGAACGTTCAACGTACAACGCTCAACGTACAACGTACAACGTTCAACGTACAACGTTCAACGTACAACGTTCAACGTACAACGTTCAACGTACAACGTTCAACGTACAACGTACAAAGGTGTTCTTGCACAATGAGTGCTCGATTCAGGAGCCGCCTAAAGGCGGGACTCTGACGGCCGTGGGAGTGGCATCGCCCACAGTGCAGGACAACCGAGCGCCGTTAGAGTACCGCGTTTACGCGGAAACAAGAAAACTGTCTGTCACATGGACGGCGCGACGCGGAGGTCGCGCCCTACCATAGAAAGTGCCTGGCACTGTATTTGCGTTTTCGAAAGGCCAGACCGTGGTGACCGCCTTACCGACGGCGGGGGCAACTAATGCGAGCGTACTGACCAAACTCGCAGCCTGAAAATCTTCGCGAATGCGAACGATTTTCCAATATAACCATATTTCAAGGTGGCAATCTCACCGGCCAACTTCACAGATAGAGTCTTGCGTACAGTCCGCTGAAATGCCCGGGTTCGACGCCTTGCGAACGGCGATTCCTTGCATAAGGCGCTTGCTCAGTGTAGCGTCGCACCGCTTATGGTTATCAAGAGTTACACGTTCGAAGCCGAACCGGTCCTGATGGACTTTCACGATTTCAGGCATTGCACTTTCAAGCGATGTAGGCTGATCTTTTGTGGCTATTCAAATCTCAGGATCGACAATTGCCGTTTCGAGGATTGCCGGTGGGAGTTCAGTGGCCCGGCCATGGCAACACTCGAACTACTTTCGAATTTGAACCGGAGTGGCACTGAACTGGGCCGTCTGATCGTTCAGCAGGCAATCGCCATCATCACTCAACCGCCTCCGGGCAGACCCGCCCAAGCACCGGCTTTTGCCCCGCAACCACAGACAAATCCTGCTCCCGAGCCCCGGCCACCGACTTCTACGTTGCCTTCTGCGCCGGCGTCCGACCCGCCCCAGAGTCAGGGCTAGCAAGAGGTTTCCGGGCGAAGTGGATGCTCATTGTTCCAAACAGCAGGTTGACCACGGAAATATTCTCGAGTTTCAACCTTTTCATTGTTTCAGCGACGCCGTGCTGCGCAGGGTAGTGATCCAGTGAAGTCGCGATGTACGCGTAGGCTTCGGTGCCTCCTGTGGAAAGCTTGCCCAGAATGGGCACCACCCGGCGCAGAAAAAATCCATAGCACCGCCGCAACAGACCGGAGTCAGGCTTTCCAAAATCAAGGACCAGGATTCTCCCTCCGGGCTTGGCAACGCGTACCATCTCGCGCAGGCCGTTCTCGACACTCGCGAGATTGCGCAATCCATAGCTGATTGTTACTGCATCGAAAGTTTGGTCGCAAAACGGCAAACGGAGCGCGTCGCCTTGCACGTATGCAACTGTACCTTGCGATGCGCCACGGCGCTGCTGTTCTTGTCTCCTGGTCCGGGTGCGCGCGGCTTCGAGCATTCGCGGGCTGAAATCGAGTCCAACGACTGCGGCGCCTTCCATTGAAAGAGCGAACGTGACATCACCAGTTCCGCAGCACAAATCCAAGACGCGGCAGGACGGGCCGACGTTTGCCATGCGGGCGAGGCGTTTCTTCCAGTGCCGGTGCAACCCCAGGCTCAGCAGATCATTCAACAAATCGTACCGGCCGGCGACCGCGTCGAACAGGGACTTGACCTTTTCCGCGCGGTGCGGACCCGGGACAAAGTAGGGGTTGGAAGTCACGACGAACTGCGGAGCAGGGAATCTGTTTGTATGGAATCTCAGGGTTTGGGGCTTGGATAGGCCGTGCCCAGTTTCTGATTCACCTTTTCGAGATACAAATATGCCAGCTCGTTGTTCCAATTATTGATTTCGAGTGATTTTTCGAGCCACTTCTTGGCGGAAGCATAATCGCCCTTCTGCAACTCGTGCCAGCCACGCATCAAGGTCGTGTAGTAACTTACGGGGTCAACCTTAAGCGCCCGATCGAAGTATTCCGTCGCTTCATCATGTTTGCCCAGCCAGTCGAGGCACATCCCGTATCGCACGTAACAGTACGCGTCGAAAGGATTGAGTTTCATCCCGAGTTTGAACCATTCCATGGCGATCTCAGCGAGTTCGCGCCACTGGGGTGCACCCTCCCAACTCTGCAGGCGTATAATTTCGCCTATCTGCGCGACTGTTTCGGGGTTGTTGCGTTCTTTTTGGCAAGCTCGCCTCAGCAGACGGAGAGCATCGACCGTTGTTTCTGCCGCAGCCGCACGTGTCAAAAGAACACCTTCGCTGTAACGACTTCCGACGCTCCGTCCCAGATAGATAATCAGCGCCAGCCCCGCAACCATCACAATCAACCGGCGCCAGCCAATAATCGAAACCCAGTACCGGTCAGTGGCAAACCGCATGTGACTGGAAAGGTTTGCGATGAGCACAATCGCCAGTAACGCGTTCGAAGGTATCTGCATGTTGAAATCGACGACCGAGTGGGCCAGGAGCGCGATCATGCCGGTCGAAATGCCCAACACTCGGGCGGCTCTGTCGCTGCCCTTGCCACCGAGGTCATTTCCGCCCCGGCCCACGTACCGCCATGTACGAGCGACGCTCAATCCGACAGTTACCAGAAACGCCCCTATTATGGCGGCCCCAACAACACCCCAGTCAACAAGAGCATTGAGATAATCGTTGTGCACCCACAACGGCCGGGATTGCATCTCCTTGGTCCGATATGCCGGGAATCTAACATCAAAATGTGCCGGTCCAACCCCAAGCCACGGGTGATCTTTCCACATCCGCCATGCGGGCTTCCACAAGAAAGGTCTGCTTCCTGCGTGCTCGAGCTGTCCGGCAACCCACATCAGGCCGAAGCGCTTCTGCGGATGGGGAGATTTCCAAACGAACACCCCTACTGCAACACACACTACCAGCAATGCAGCCAGCGCGCGTTTCCTGTACTCCCGGTACCGGAGCAGGAACCCGCTCATCAGGGCAAGTGACAAGCCGCACGCAAGCCAGCCACCGCGTGAGACCGACACTCCGATGCCCGCCAAAATCACAAGGGCGAGGTAGGCATAACCAACCCGGACCAACGCTCCCTCTCTGCTCACCAGCACAATTCCGAGTGCGATCGGCAACAGCATCTCAAGAAAACCGGCAAGATGATTTGGGCAAATGAACGTTCCCGAGCCGCGCCCGATGTACTGCCGTGGTTTCTGGAAATGCCATACCCATTCGGAATCCGTAATGAACTGGTAAACCGCGTAAGCGCTAATGAGAGCCCCAAGAATCAGCAAGGCCAACAACCCAAGCCGTGTCGCTCTCTGTCTGTGCAGATTGTTCAAGACCACGAAGAACGCCGCCGCATACACAAGGATGCGGATCAATTCGTTGCGGGCAACGTACTCAACGTCGGCAACCATGTACCGCACAATTGCGTAAATGACGAACGCGAGAACCGCCCAACACGCAGGGACCCATTGCAGCCTGTGCCCGCGGTTTATCCAGAGCCGCACCAGCCACAACACAACTCCAAGAACAACCAGAGCCTGCACCA
>JARYMD010000119.1 GCA_029907285.1 Verrucomicrobiota bacterium
GCCGACTCGAGTGACATGAGCAGATTGAAAAACTCACTGCCAAGCCGGTTCAGCGCCGCAGCATCGCCCTGGTACATCCATGCGGTGGTTGTGGGCTCGACGACCAGAATTCGGTTGATCTGTTCGCCCTGGGTCAATGCTGCAGTGAGCCGTGAAAAATACTTTGCCAGAGCGTTATAGGCCGGCCACCACGGCTCATGATATGAAAAACTCTGCGGATGATCGTTCTTCCGCGCCCCGCGGATCGTGACATACGAGAGATGTTCATTCAGCGTGTTGACTCCGTGAACCTGCAGCCAGTCGCCGATCCGTTTCATGTCTTCGAACCGCAGGTCCCACCCGCCCGCGCCGTATAGCTCGACCAGCGTTCGCCCGCGTCCCAACTGGTTTGCGACGCTGGCGATTTCGCGGCACGACCGCACGTTGCCGAACTGGGCGCGGGTATTCTCAGCGTACTGGTTCATGAGAATGTCAATGCCCGGCCGTTGCTGCCATGCTGCCATCGCCATGTTGTCGGGGACCATTGTGCAATTTGGCCACTCGTGCTCCCAGTAATGCCCGGTGAACTCAAGGCCGCGCCGCTCGCAATAATCGTAGTATGGCTTGCCCCAGCGCTCGATGAACAGGCGCAGCAGCGTGGAATAATAATCATGCCGGACCTTCCGCCAATCGCCCACGGGCTGCGTCAGGCTCGGAAGATTTGCAATCAGGCTGTATCCCCAGCGTTTCTCGAACTGCTCCGGGAGATCGTCCGTCCATGGCAGACCGCCCGCAGGCTGAAGTTCGGGCTCGTCAGTGAACACTCCGGGAACGCGCTTGCCAAACTGCCTCCCGATCTCGCGCTCGTAAGCGCCCATTGTGACTTCGAGGAACTTTTCTGTTACGCCGGGAAACAGCAGATCGACGTAGCATCGCCCGCCGTGCCACGGCGAGTTCTGGGCGCGTTCGACAGTGGCTGCGATGTAACTCTTGCCGGAGAGCTTTTCGCCCGCTTTAACTTGTTGGGTGACATCTTCGAGCCGGTCGCCATTTCGCATGAAAACTGCCAGCACATTGCTTCCCCAAGTGGGTTGTTCACTGGATTGACGGAATCGCAATCCGCGCCCGCGCGATTCCGGCATCAGCTCGGGCACCCAACCCCCGGCAAAACCGCTCGGATACGAGTTCTCGTCGTAAATCCACACGTTCATGTCAAGGCGCTCTGCTTCGTCAAGTGCGGCTTTCCAAAGTCTGAACCAGTCCCCGCTCAAGTAAGGCGTCATAAGACCCGGGCGTGGGTGCACAAACACCTGCTTGACGTTCTGCCCTGCCAAATCCCGCATTGTGCCGCGGATTTGTTCTTCTGTGAGAAGATCGTTCCACACCCACAACGGAGCGGAGGTGTATTGGCGCGGCGGGTCCGTAAAGAGCTTTCGGACCTGGGTTGACTCGGTCTGGGCAGCGCTCAGGGAAAGTGCAAAGCCGAAGAGAAACATGGCTGTCACAGCCCTGGCCGTTTGTCCACAGAGGCGAATGTGGTTCTTCATAATGTGCGCAAAGAAAGACTAGGCAGACTGCGATGCATGTTGTCAATCAGCCAATGTGTTCTGCCCGGAAATCTCACCTGTGCACCCCCTCGGATTCACCGATGCCTTCACTCCGGTGAGATTCCCGGGCTGGCCCGCACATTCCGCAGCCCGGAGCAGCCGGCACCAAGGTTGCCTGACGGGCACCGAGCTGGCGCCTGCGCCCGTCGATGAGCGCTGCGCTGCCGAACATTGCACGTTGAAAGCTCCCGTCATTTCATCGACTTGCTCGTCTGATGGCCAGAGCCAAGGCCCGTAGGGCCGATATATTTGTAGTGGGGCCGGACCCCACACCGGACAAACTCCGTAGGAGCGGCATCGCACCCAAGCCGCATGTACAAACCGGTTGGTTCCGTTGCCAGGACGGCCGTGGGTTTGATGCCGCCCCTACGGGGCTCATGAGGTTGTCAGGGGCTGGCCTGCTGCAAACATGCCGCCGCTACGGGGCTTGGCGTCTCTTTGGATAACGTGCCTGGCACTTTATCTGCAAACCGCGGCGGGCGATTCACGCCATTGGCATTGTCAACCCGCTACCCCGTTGAACGTTGCAAGTTGAACGTTGGACGTTGAGCGTTCCTTTCAGTTGACCGCATGGGGCATCTGTTTGGGAACGTACAACGTGCAACGTACAACGTGCAACGTACAACGTGCAACGTACAACGCTCAACTTGCAACGCACAAAGGGGTGCTGCACAACGAATGCTCAATACAAGGGCCGCCTCTGACCGCCGCGGGCGTAGCATCGCTCAAAGCACGGGACAACCGATCGCTGTCAGAGTCCCGCGTTTACGCGGAAATGAAAAGCTGTATGCAGGCGTTCATGCACGGTAGGGCTCGCTGTCCCCAGCGAGCCGCAACAAAGTGCCTGGCACTTTATTTCTGCCCACACCCAAACCACGCGCCTGGCAGTCTATTTGCCCTCGGCGGCGGCTGCGCCGCAATGCTCGAGACCGATGTCGCCCCGTGCGAATGCTCCGAGTCTGCATGGCCATAAAAAGCGATTCCAGCGGCAACTGCTATCCCGGCCAGCAGTGCCACCGTGAGCTTTACACGGTCGTGAGCATGAAACTGCAGCTCGGGCAACAACCCCATGCACGCAATGCACAAAAATGTCCCCGCACACATCGCAAGCGCCGCACCCAGCCATCCCGGATGCGCTTCAGCGAACGACCCCGCCCCAATGAAAAAGAGCAATGCGCCAAGGGGTGTGACAAGCGCAAAAGCAAGGTTCACCAGCCACTTCGTCCGCCGCGATGCCGGGCTGACAGCCATCAATGTGCTGATCGCCATGGCGCCAAAGGGCTTGTGCAGGATAACAGCCAGCGCTGCTCCAAGCCCCAACGCAGTGCGCTGATAGTGCGCGTCGGAAACCACCGCCGCTGCCATCGCAAGGCCATCAAAAACGGAATGAAACGACAAGCCCAGCGCCACGCCGATCCAGTTCAAGTTGCGCGCCGAACGCTCAGCAAGTGAATGCGCATGCCCGCACGGCTCCGCAGGCGCACCGTCAGGCACGTCGTGATGATGAAACGGCAGGAAACGCTGCAGCACAAACATCATAACAAAACCGGCCAGCAACCACCCGGCCGCCTTTGTCGGCGAGCTCAGATGATGTTCCGCATGAGGAAACATGCCCAGAAGCGCCAAACCAATCATCAGGCCGCCCACAAAGCTGATCGCCAGTTGAAGCCGCGTGTGTGTCAGCCGAAACAGCATCGGCAACAACCCGCCGGCCAAGGCCGCCAGCAACGCCAGCAGACAGTAAACCGCAAGCAAGACTGTCGGAGAAACAAAGGGCATGTTCATGCTCCAAGTCGTCCTGTCATCGCAAAACCAAGTTCACTGTGCCGGGCTTGGTTCCACCACGGCAGCACCGCTCCGCGTCAGGATTGAGCGCCAAACCGTGCTGTTTGGCAATGGCGCTGAGACGTTGCAAATTACCTTCGTATGCGTTGTCCATGTCCAAAAACTCCTGTTGGCTTGTTCCTGAACACCTTCGGCAACCCAGGGCAATACAGTCACCGGCGGCGGCAACCTAGCCAACTTGCAGCCCCAAAAGCAAAAAGATTCTTCCCTGCCTTGAGTTGGCTCTGGCGGCACTCTGACTGGGAACGCGCAAGGTTCAACGCTCAGCGCTCAACGTGCAACGTCCAACGTTCAACTTTCAGCTTTCAACGGGACGAATGAAAGGGCGAATGGCGGGGGAAATCCGCGATTGGCATAAACCGTGTCATTTGAGCATCTGTTGCACATGAAAAAAGGCCTTGTCCAATCGATGCGCCTTTGGCAGGTTAGTGGGCGCTTTTTTTATTTCGCCTGCATGGCTGGCGCCTTCGATTGACGCAGCCGGCGGGGCTTTTTTGGAGCACGAGATGATGCGATCGTTCGCAGTCATAGCATTGACGGTTTTGTTCTGCTGGGTTGGGTCATGCGCCGCGCCAGGGGTGGAAAGCCACGAAGGCGCGGCGGGCGGCCTGCCACAGAGCGCCGTGCCCGTTTTTGGGGAGAAATCGTTTGTCACAAACTCGCTGCTGTTGACGTGGCTGGTGGCGGGCGGGCTGATACTTGCGGTGGGATTTGGCATGCGGCGGCCGAAACCGGTTCCGTCCGGCGCGCAGAATTTCTGGGAAGCGTTGATCGAAGGCTTGTACGAGTTTCTTTCAGGGATAATTGGTCCTGAGCTGACACGAAAGACTTTCTGGTTTTTTGCGACAGTATTTATCTTCATCCTTGCGGCGAACTGGTCGGGGCTCATTCCGGGCGTGGGGACAATCGGCTGGGGTGTGCCGGATGCATCGGGGCATCTGCACCATATCAGTCGGCCGTTGTTGCGCGGAGCAAATGCGGACCTGAACCTGACGTTTGGGATGGCGATAATCTTTTTTGTGCTGTGGTTTTACTGGGGATTGCGAGAGAACGGCGTGGGCGGTTTTTTGCTGCACATTTTTGGTCCAAAGGGCGAAACGAGCGGTTTTCTGCGGATACTGCTGGTGGTAATATTTGCGGGCGTGGGGGTCATTGAAGCTGTCACAATACTTTTCCGGCCGGTGACATTAAGTTTCCGGCTTTATGGCAACATTTTTGCGGGCGAAAACCTGCTCGAGGCCATGGCGGGGTTGATTCAGGAACCGGCGTGGGCCAGAGCGATCGCGAGTGTTTTGATCCCAATACCGTTTTATTTCCTCGAACTGCTGGTCGGTTTGGTGCAAGCGCTTGTCTTTATGCTTCTGACAGCGGTGTTCACCTTGCTGATATGTTCGCATGACGAGGAGAAACACGAAGGAGCATCCCATTGATGCCCATGGCCACGAACAACGGCTGTGACATGAACAATTTCACGCGCCGGACCGTGCCACAGAGCGCGGGGGCGCGCGAAAAGAACGAAAGGACAGTAATATGCTGATGCCCATGTTGGCAGAGATATCCGGCAGCCTGCATATCAGTGTTGCCTGTTTTGGGGCTGCAATCGGAGTCGGAATGATTGGCATGAAGGCTTCGGAAGCGGTCGGGCGAAACCCCGGCGCAGCGACGAAGATTCTGGTTCAAGCCATTCTGAGCACAGCCTTCGCAGAGGGAATCGTGTTTTTCGCGATCTTCCTCGCAAAGAAAGGCGTGCACTTCTAATGATCAAGCGCAGGCGCGTCCATCGGATGCGCCTGCCCGTTTTTTTGCTGCGATGAACACTCTGGTAATTCTGGCTGCTGCAGAATCGGCGGGGTTGCTCGACACCGCGCGCGAGGTGGGCGAGCAGTTTGGCGTGAACTGGCCCCATTTCCTTGCGCAATGCTTCAGCTTTCTGATCGTGGCTTTGTTGCTGCACCGATTTGGCTACCGCCCCGCGCTCCAAATGCTCGAGCAGCGCAAACAGCGCATCGCTGAAAGCCTCGCGAACGCAGAGAAAATCAAAGCCGAACTCGCCAAAACCGAAGCCGCACGCAAAGAGGTCCTTGCCCAGGCAGAAGCCCAGGCAGTCCGCCTGATCGAGGAAGCTCGAAAGGCCGCAAGCCGGCTTCTTGAACAGGAAACGCAAAAGGCACGTTCCGCGGCTGAGCAGATCATCGCCAAAGCCCATGAGGCCGGTGAAGCCGAGCTGGCCCGGATGCGCGCAGAGCTGCGCCGCGAGGTCGGGCGCCTCGTCGTGGAAACCACAGCCCGCGTAACAGGCAAGGTTTTGACGCCCGAGGACCACAATCGGCTCATCGAGGAGGCAAACCAACAACTGGCCGCCTGATGAAAGGCCGCTGACCACGATCAGATGCGTGTTTCCAGACAAGCCCGAGCTGCTGCCAAGGCGCTGTTCCGATCCTGCCTCGTGGACGGCCGGCTGGATGAAGGCCGCGTCCGCGAAACAGTGACAGAGCTGGTCAAACTGCGCCCCCGCGGGTACTACGACATTCTGCTCCACCTCCACCGCCTCGTGAGGCTGGAGATCGAACGGCGAACCGCGCAAGTCGAGGCCGCACGCCCGCTTTCAGATGACCAGCGGGCCAAAGTGCGCGCCAAACTCGAAGCAATCTACGGGCCCGGCCTCGAATTCATGTTCGCAGAAAACGCGTCGCTGATCGGGGGGTTGCGCGTCAAAGTTGGCAGCGACGTTTATGACGGAACCATCGCCGGCGCGCTGGCGCGTCTGGCATCGGCACTCTGATTCGCCCCAGGATTTTTCACTATGAGCAATCTGCTGAAGGAAATCGAAGAAAAGATCACCGGGATAAAAACAGGCGTGGCCCGCGCAAACGTGGGCGTGGTGCGCGAGATTGGCGACGGCGTCGCAAAGATAGAAGGACTCAGCGACGCCATGCTCAACGAAATGCTCGATTTCGGCGAGGGCACGGTCGGCCTTGCACTCAACCTCGAGGAAACCGAGGTCGGCGCAATCATCCTTGGCGATTACACCCACATCAAAGAAGGCCAGGAAGTCCGCACAACCGGCAAACTGCTCCAAGTGCCGGTTGGCAAGGGGCTGCTGGGGCGCGTTGTTGACGCGCTTGGCCGGCCTTTGGATGGCAAAGGACCGGTCGCCGCCACAACAACATACCCTGTGGAAAAGATTGCCCCGGGCATCATAAAGCGCCGGTCAGTCAACCAGCCCGTCCAAACCGGCATCATGGCAATCGACGCCATGATCCCAATCGGCAGAGGCCAGCGCGAACTTATCATTGGCGATCGTTCAACCGGCAAAAGCACAATCTGCATCGACACGATCATCAACAACGCCCGGTTGAACCGCGCCGCGGAAGCAGCCGGCGACCGCACCTACCGCCCCTTGTACTGCATATACGTGGCAATCGGCCAAAAACAATCCTCCATCGCCCGAACTATCAGCGTGCTCGAACAGTACGAGGCCATGCCCTATACAATCGTTGTCGCCGCCCCCGCTTCAGACAGCGCCTCAAACCAATACCTCGCCCCGTTCGCAGGCTGCGCCATGGGCGAGTGGTTCATGGACAATGGAATGGACGCCCTGATCGTGTACGACGACCTGTCGAAACACGCTGTTGCGTACCGCCAGGTCTCGCTGGTTCTCAGACGCCCATCCGGCCGCGAAGCTTATCCGGGCGACATTTTCTACCTTCACAGCCGCCTTCTCGAGCGCGCCGCACGCCTCAACGAAAAAGAAGGCAACGGCTCGCTCACCGCGCTTCCCATAATAGAAACGCAAGCCGGCGACGTCTCCGCTTACATCCCCACAAACGTCATTTCAATCACAGACGGCCAGATTTTCCTCGAGACAGACCTGTTTTATCAGGGTGTCCGCCCAGCAATCTCCGTGGGAATCTCCGTGTCCCGCGTGGGTTCAGCCGCCCAGGTCAAAGCAATGAAACAGGTCGCCGGCCGCATCAAGCTCGACCTGGCCCAATTCCGCGAGCTGGCAGCATTTGCACAGTTCGGATCGGACCTCGACGCCAAAACGCAGGCCCAGCTCGAACGCGGCAAACGAATCGTCGAGGTCTTCAAACAACAGCAATACCAGCCTGTCCCGGTCGAAATCCAAGTGGCAGTTCTCTGGGCCGTCCAGAATGCGTTCATGGACGACGTGCCTGTGGAACGCATCAAGGAATTCCAAAGCCGGTTCACAGACTACCTGTCCACGCGCAAGCCGGAGCTTTTGGCGCAGATCGGACGTGAAAAGGCGCTTTCGGACCCGTTGGTGGCCGCTTTGCGTGCTGCTGCAATGGAGTTCAAGCAAACCTGGAAGTGAGGTCTGCTGACAACCAATGCCCAACACTCGCGACATCCGCCGTCGAATCCGCTCGGTCAAAAACACCGCGCAGTTGACCAAGGCCATGCAGATGGTGGCCTCGTCCAAAATGCGCAAAGCACAGGAAGCCGCCCTGGCCGGCCGACCCTACGCTTCGCTGCTCACAAGAGTGCTGGCAGAGGTCTCCCAGCATACGGGCGATTTCGTCCATCCCCTGATGGAAATCAAGCCGGTCCGCCGCAGAGCCATCGTCATCGTCAGCACCGACAGGGGTCTTTGCGGAGCCCTGAACGCCAACCTCTTCCGCGAAGCCGCCAAAACCGACCCCGCCAACACCGTCTTCATCGCAGCAGGCCGAAAAGGCGCCCAATTCGTCGCGCGCACAAGACGGCACTTGGCCGCCGAATTCTCGTACCGCGACACCCCGAGTTTCAGCGAAGCACGCGCCATCTCCAATTTCGCCCGCGACCTTTTTCTGAAGGGCGAAGTCGATGAGGTCGAAGTGCTCTACAACAATTTCATCAGCACCGTCACTCAGAAACCGCAGTACGCGCCGTTTCTACCTGTCGGACAGTTAACAGGGCTGACAGGCGACATCGCAGGCGAAAGCAGCGCTGCGCCGTTGGCCGCCGGAACAACAGAATTCCTCTTCGAGCCCGGGCCCGCAGACGTCCTCGGATCGCTCCTGCCGCATTATCTGAACTTCCTCATGTACCAATTCCTGCTCGAGGCCAAGGCAAGCGAACACAGCGCCCGAATGGTGGCCATGAAGAACGCCACCGACAACGCCAACGAGCTCATCCGCGACCTCACCCTCGAGTACAACAAGCTCCGGCAGGCGATCATCACCAAAGAACTGCTCGAAATCACAACTGCAGCCGCAAGCGTGACGTCCTAACCGGCGCGAAGTGTGGACAGCCACGTTGCCGCCTTGGAAAAACGCCAGGCGGATGGAAATCAAGGATGCCAGCCCGGAAAAATCGAGGCGGTGGTTGAAAAAGCATCTGCAAACCATGGCGGCGGCTGACTTGCTGCCTTGGAAACATGATTCCACAAGACCACTAACGCATGAAGTTTGATTCAGAAAAACACCCGCACCGCAGGTTTAACCCGCTGACGGGCGAATGGGTCCTCGTATCGCCGCAGCGCACACAAAGGCCATGGCAGGGCCGCCATGAAAAGCCAGCCGATGCACAACGGCCCGAGTACGATCCGAATTGCTATCTCTGCCCGGGAAACAGGCGCGCCAGCGGCGCTGTCAACGAGCAGTACACCGGGACTTTTGTGTTCACGAACGACTTCGCCGCCCTCGATCCGCGCACCCCTTCGGACGGGCTTTGGGGATCACCACTGTTCAGAAGCGAACCGGTGCGCGGCACATGCCGGGTAATATGCTTTTCGCCCAAACATAACCTCACTTTGCCCGATATGCCCGAGCCCGACATACTGCGCGTTGTTCAGGTGTGGATTTCGCAGACAGCCGAGCTGCTCCAGGAATACTCGTGGGTGCAGATTTTCGAGAACAAGGGCGAAATCATGGGGTGTTCAAACCCACACCCACACGGACAGATTTGGGCGATGTCAACACTGCCCCATTTCGCAGACCTGGAAGACAAACACCAGGCGGAATGGCTCGCAACACACGGCACAAACCTCCTTGTTGATTACCTTGCCCGCGAGCTGGAACAAAACCAGCGCACAGTCATCGCAAACAACCATTGGACCGCACTCGTGCCGTATTGGGCAGTGTGGCCGTTCGAAACCCTGCTGATTCCCCGCCGACACGTGCCCCGCATCACCAGCCTGACCAGCGAGGAACAGGTCGCCCTTGCCCAAATACTCAAGGGATTGCTGAAGAAATACGACGGCCTGTTTGACGTTTCATTCCCGTACTCGATGGGATGGCATGGCGCCCCGGCCGGCGAGCATCACGCGCCGCACTGGCAGCTTCATGCGCATTTCTATCCGCCCTTGCTGCGCTCCGCCACTGTCAAGAAGTTCATGGTCGGATTCGAAATGCTGGCCGAGCCACAACGCGATCTCACACCCGAGCAGGCCGCACGACGGTTGCGCGAAATCGGCGGGTGACTCCGGATGGCACCCAATCAAAGGCCGGACCAATTCAGGCGCGCGCCCGGCCACCGGGCGTCTCGACGCCGAAGATTGTTTCGTATGCGTGCACAATCATGCCGAGAGAAATCGGCACGCTGAAAAGAATCCCAACACAACACACCGGCATCCCAAACACGTTGAGGATGCCCGCCAGCAGCAGCACGGCGAACACACGCCACCAATGTTTCTGCACCATCCGCCAGCTCGCACGCATTGCAGTCCAGAAATCAAGCCCTTTGTCGATAACAAGCGGAAGCGTGAACATCCAGTTCACATTCAGCCAGATCATCGGCACAACGCACAGCAAAGCCACGCAAATTGTAGGAATGAACATTATCGGTTCTGGTTCCAGGTTCTTGATGATCGAAGGCAACAGCGTGATAAGACCCACAATCACCGCCGGCAGCATGCAAAGCGCCGCAAGCAGGCCCGGAACGATCTGGCCCAGCAACAGGTTAAGGAATGGCTTCCCAAAACCTGCAAACACATCGCCCGGCCGGACGGGTTTGCCTCTGTTGACCTGAATGTAAACCCAAAACAAACCGCCCAATAACGGCCCCACGACGATCGCATTGGCAAGTGAAAAAACCGGCCCAACAAAAGGAATAGCCCCCAACAAACCGATGCCAAACTCGATCAGAAGATAAATCAACGAGGCCACAAACAAGACGCTGAAGTTGTTTTGCAGCAGTTCCCAGCCCCGGGAAATGCATTCGTCAATGTTCAACACGTAATCTCTGTCAAGCGGCACCTCAACAGGTTCAGTTGGGGGCCGGGACACAGCGGCCCCAACTTTGCCCGCTGGATGGCCAAATCAACCAGTTGGGCAATGATCCTGCGGAACTTTTTGTAGTTCCGGACCATTGCAGTCACCTCTGCCACCGATTCGGCCCGGACGAATCGGCAGGTGAACCTGCCCTTGTGGGCAAAGGTTAGTTTGGTGTAAGGGCCATGGGGTTGGGGGTTTGTGGGGTCGATGCACTTGCAGCCGGCCCTGCCGCACACACTGTACTGTTTCGACAGGCTTCCGGGATGCATTGGGCCCAGGCCCTGCAAACCAGATTGGTGATTCTGCTCCAAACCCCCAACATCACCCTCGGCCACTTGGAGACGGCCCTGCAACAGAGCGCCCGTG
>JARYMD010000011.1 GCA_029907285.1 Verrucomicrobiota bacterium
CAAACCGCTCAAACAAATTCGTAAACCGTCCCCCCGGCCCCGCCCACGGCACCCGCGTCGTCTTGACCCCGTGCTCCGGACAGTTCGCCCGCGGTGTCCGAGCCCGTATCACCGTCCTGAACTGCATCGTGTCCAGGTGCCGCCAGGTCCGCTCAGGCCCATGGTCATAAATCGAACAGGCTCGCCCGCAAACCGGACACTCCGCATCCTGGCCCCACTCCCACTCCAACTCGATCTCCACCTCCTTGATCGCCAACCTCAATTCCACATTCTTAACCCGCCAAGGGCTCCTCACACCCAACAACAAACCGTAATGTCTCTGCAGTTCGGTATCCATGCTCATCCACCCAACCTGCCAATCCTGCCCCCGCCAGCCAAGGCAAAACCGCTGCCACGCCCACCCCCTTGCTCTTCTATACCCGCCCGATCCCCCCATCCCTTCGCCGCCAGAGCTCTCCAGACCCCCCTGGGGAAACCGCGAAGAAACGTACTCACAGACGCCAAGGAGGAGGGGTCCAAAACCTGCGCGGGCCGGTGGGGCAGCCGCCGAGCGGGCGAGGCGGCTGCGGCCCGCGCCAAACTTCAACAGCGCGGCAACCTTGAACAGCATCCCTGCCTCGACCGCAGCCATCCACGACGCCAGCGCGGGCGCGGCGAATGATTCCTGATTCTCCTTGACTTACCCACGAAATTGCCGGAATATCCATCATTGGAGGGCCGCTGTGGAGTTGGAGGGCGATCACACCGGGTTCATCAGCTCTGCGAGACGCGTCTCGGTCAACGACCTGCCAAACCAGACTGCCATTCAGCCGCGCCGAAACCCACGAGCCGCGCGCGACGATGTGGTATTCGTTCCAGTCATCAAGTCGCACGACTTTGAAAAGGTCAGAGCCATTCGCAAACGAGGCGGTAACACGCTGGCCTGTTTCGTCGATGCAAAGCCGCTGGCCGCGCTTGGCCAGCAGCCCACGGCCAGGGGTCTCATCGTAAAGCACGCCGCAATGTTCAGCGTACCGTGCGATGTCGGCTTGATACCCCTCGACAAATCCGTTCGGTTGCACCTTGCTTCGGAATTGAACGCCCGAGTTTGCCTGGGGTGTCCCTTGGATTCTGAAACACAGTGAAAGTTCAAAGTCAGCCGGCTTTCCGCGCTGCCAAACAAGGTAATGATTTGACGCTGTCGGTTCCTTTGAGGTCCCGGTGATGGCACCATCGCGCACCGACCAGTAAGACATGTCCGCAGATGCCCAGCCGCCAAGGGACCGTCCGTCGAAGATTTCTACCCAGCCAGGGGCAACTGCTTCCGATGCCACCAAACAGCCACACAACAAGAGACCGCCCGCACCAAGAAAGATTGATTTCATAACAAATCTCGCCAGGGGTTGTCAGGCCATCCACGGGCGTTCCCGACTGCGCGCTTTCTGAAAAGCCTCGCACGCGATCTTGACGTCCTCGGCAATCTCGAAGTCGAACATTCCTGCAAGGACAAAATCGGCGCCGTTGGCAAACACGTAATTGAACGCATCCGCAGGCGGGATCGCCCCTGCTGCCATTGTTTTGAAGGCGATCCACGGTTTCTTGACCCGTTTCATGAAAGCCGCAGTCTCTTCGGGATTCCGGCACCAATAGCCGGGGAACTCGCTGTACGGCGCAGAATCGAGAAGCACCAGAGGGGTTGTTATGCCGATGCGGACTTTCATGGTCTTGCCGTCCGGAGGCACTGGAAAACATTGCACCAGTATTCGGTCCGGTCCGCACGTTGTTACCAAGACGGGGTCGCGGCGTTGCCGGATTGCCACCCGCCACTGCGCCGGGCGCGTGAGACTCCACCACGTCAAACCGTTGACAATCGCCACGCTCGCCACAAGCAGCGCATGCCAAAAGGATGGTATTGGATCAAAGAATGCGCCTGCGCACATCTCCGTCAGCAACTCGACGAGAAAGGCAACCGCAGGCAACAGCATCCCGAAGAACAGAGGCAGCAGAGGCGGTTGACCACCGGCGGTTCTTGCCCCGAAACTGGCAAGGCCGTTGGTTGCTTGGGCAACGTAGAGGGTTCGGGTTACGGCGCGCCGATTCTTGCCAGCAACCGGTCTACGTCCGAGCTCGTGAGAACAGTCAGGCGCGTTGCTGCGGCTTCCTGTTCAATGTGCCGACGGACGTCTTCGATGACCTCGGAGGCATCTGCTCCCGAAGCTTCAAGGCTGGGGCGGATTCGATTGAAGTAATTCTCGATCTCCTCCTTTGCGACGCAGGATGCCCGTGCCCGCGTTCAGTGTGTCAAGGTACTCTCGCATCATTGCAAGGGCTTTGCGCCCCTCGTGGGTTATCGCATAGTATTTCCGGGCAGGTCCTTCCGGGGATTCTTCGAGCCGGGTGCGCACCAGGCCTTGAACTCGAAGGCGGGACAGGAGCGGATAAAGTGTGCCCTCGGTAACTCCGAGGCCCGGCAGAGCAGCCAGCGTTTTGACCAGATCGTATCCGTAGCGCTCTTTTTCTGCGAGTGCATTCAACACGCAGAATTCGAGCAGGCCTTTGCGGACCTGAACGGTCCAGTTATCAAAAAAGTCGCTCACGAGCCATACCGGTTCACGGTCGATTCAGAACAACTCGATCTACCTTTGATAGCATGGTACATGGCATTAAAACGTCAAGCGGTTTTTTCAGCAGGTTTCCCAGGCAAGGCAATTCTGCTTGACAAACCGGTCGCATTTGCAAGACTGACAGCGTCGAAAATGACCCGAGTACACACCATGAAAACCGCAAAAGTTCTGTTGGGAGTGGCTGCATTCTGCAGCCTCAACATCGCTGCTCTTGCTCAGGTTCAACTTCAGCCGTTGTGGACGCTCGCTCCCGGAGACCGCCCATACCTCACGACTGACAACACACAGCGTGGGATGGACTACAATCCAGTGACGGGCCATTTGTTGCTGGCAAATCGTGCCGGGGGGTTGAGTGTTGCGATACTTGACGCCACCACGGGTGCCGATCTTGGCGCGCTTGATTTGGGCGCGGGCATAATCACCGGCGGCACGTTTACCGGCAACATGCTGGGTGTTGCCAACGACGGCGCAATTTATCTGGGCAACCTGACGCTCGATTCAACGACCACGCCGTTCAGGCTCTACAGGTGGGCCAACGAAAGTGCCGCGCCAACGCTCGCTTTTGAAGGCGACCCGTCGGTGCCCATCGCATTGGGCGGCAACAACAGCAAGCGGTTTGGCGACACCTTTGACGTTCGCGGAGCCGGCGCTGGCACGCAGGTTTTGCTTGCCGCGCGGGGCGGCGGCGATGCAGCCGTTCTGGTGACAGGCGACGGCGCCAACTTTGTGGGATATGGCATTGCCACCGACGCTGGTGCCAGCGCTTCTGACAACTCGAGCAACATTGGTTTGGGGGTGGCATTTGGCGAAGGCAACACTTTCTGGGGCACGGCTCTTGGGCGTTCACTTCGGCACATTGGAGTTGACGTTGGTGTTTCGCCGTTTTCAGGCACAACGGTTGGCAATTTCACTGATGCTGAGGGTGTTCCTGTCAACGTCACTCTGATTGGCGTTGATACATCCCTTGGCTTGCTGGCGGGTGTTGAACTCGCCACTGGGCCGGACAAAGTCCATCTGTTCGATATCAGCGGTGGGACGCCTGTGCTTTTGGACACTGAGACGCTCACCGTGGACAATGCGAATCCGAATGGTGTAGGCGCCGTTGCGTTTGGCGATGGCAAGCTGTTTGTTCTTGATTGCAACAATGGCATACACGCCTATCAATTGGTGCCCGAGCCATCGACATATGTTATGATCGGGCTGGGCGTTGGCGCGTTCTGGTTGGTGCGGCGGCGGAAGAGCTAGTGCTTGTCACATCAATTTGAGTGGAGGGCGCGGGAAACCGCGCCCTTCGCATTTTGGCTTGGCAACGTGGAGCCTTCTGGTTAGTAGTTCCGCAACAAATCTGAACCATGCAACCTTCGCCATCGGAATCGCCGGCTCGTCTTACCTCGATTGATGCTTACCGTGGATTCGTAATGATCTTGATGGCCTCGGGTGGGTTTGGCATTGCCCAAGTTGCGAGGCATTACAGTGAAAGCGGGTTTTGGCAGTTTCTTGCGCGCCAAACCGAGCATGTGCCGTGGGCTGGCTGCAGTCTGTGGGATTTGATTCAGCCCTCGTTCATGTTCCTAGTGGGTGTTGCGCTGCCTTTCTCGATCGCCAACAGACAGGCTCGCGGGCAATCGTTTGCCGCAATGCTGGGTCATGCGATATGGCGTGCAGTCGCGTTGGTTTTTCTTGGCATTTTTCTCCGGTCCGTGGGGCGAAAGATGACCTACTTCACATTCGAAGATGTTCTGACGCAAATTGGGTTGGGATACGTGTTCCTGTTCCTGCTGGGGTGGACGAAAGCGCGCACTCAAGCGATTGCGGCGGGTTTGATTCTATTCGGTTACTGGCTTGCATTTGCTTTGTATCCGCTGCCGCCCAACGGATTTGATTGGTCGCAGGTTGGAGTTGCGGCGGATTGGCCACATCATCCGACCGGTTTTGCGGCGCATTGGGACAAGAACACGAATCTTGCGGCGGCGTTTGACCAGTGGTTCCTGAACCTGTTTCCTCGCGAACAGCGCTTTGTGTACAACGGGGGTGGGTACCTGACGCTCAATTTTGTGCCTTCTCTTGCCACTATGATTTTCGGGCTGTTGGCGGGTGGTCTTCTGCGCAGCGCCCAGCCCAAAGAAGTGAAGGTGAAGGTGTTGGTCGGCGCGGGCGTGGCCGGGCTTGTGGTGGGGTGGTTGTTGGGGTGGCTGGGGATATGTCCTGTGGTGAAACGCATTTGGACACCGTCATGGGCGATCTATGCAGGGGGTTGGACATGCCTGTTGCTGGGGGCGTTTTATTGGGCGATCGACGGCCGTGGCTGGCGCAGATGGGCGTTTCCGTTGGTGGTCGTGGGAATGAACTCGATCATGATGTACTGCATGGCGAATCTGACCAGGGGCTTTTTCACTGACAGTCTCAAGACTCACCTTGGCCAGCAGTTTTTCCAGATTCTGGGCGCGCCGTTTGAAGGGATGGTTCGGTCGATAATTTTGCTGGTTATTTGGTGGCTGATTTTGTTCTGGATGCACAGGCGGCGTATTTTCCTGCGTATTTGAGTGTTGCCTGTGCTTGAACCTTGGAAGAACATTCTGTTGCGGTATTTTGACCGAGCCATGCATTACTCGAAGCTAACCTTGGGGCACTCGCCTGATCCGGACGATGCTTTCATGTTTTATCCGCTGGCCAAGGGCCGTATTCCAACCCATGGCTTGACCTTTGAACACCGGTTGGAAGATATACAGACGCTGAACGAACGCGCCGTCCGAGGTGAATTGGACATATCGGCCATCAGTTTCCACGCATATGCATACGTCAGTCATCTCTACGCCCTGCTCCCGTGCGGTGCGAGCATGGGAGACGGATATGGTCCAATGCTTGTCGCCAAACAAAGATTGAGTCGCGAGGAGATTCTGGCGAGCCGGATCGCGGTGCCCGGCAAGATGACCAGCGCTTTTCTGGCGCTCGAATTGTGGCTTGAACAGCCGTTGCCAGCGGCCAATCTGGTGGTTGTGCCTTTCGACCAAATATTCTCCGCGGTAAAATCGGGATCGGCAGACGTGGGGTTGATAATTCACGAGGGCCAATTGACCTGGGATCGGGAAGGGCTCGTGAACTGTCAAGATCTCGGGAAATGGTGGTCGGAGATCAATGACGGTTTGCCTTTGCCGCTTGGCGGGAACGTGATCCACAAGCGAATCCCTGCGGACGTGAGAGCACTGGCTGCCAGAATCATCAAAGAGAGCATAAAATACGCGTTGGATCACAGAGCTGAGGGGGTCGAATACTCTCTTCAGTTCGCGCGCGACATGGGGCGGGACCTGGCTGATCGGTTTGTTGGGATGTATGTGAACCATTGGACACTCGATTACGGGGAACGTGGGCGCGAAGCAATCCGGCGTTTTCTCAGACAGGCCAATGCGGCGGGTTTGACGCCTGCCGTCCCGGAGCTGGAGTTTGTCCAGTAGCCCGTGGCGAAGCGTCATTGGCTACGCGCAAGTTGACAAGACAGCTTGTTTATTTGACGTTTGGTGAGGCAGGATCAAGATTGACGCGCATGAGTGCCAACCGAATACAACAGGGTTCGTCGCCGGCCATAGTCACGGCGGCAGTCGCCTTGTTCATGATGATCGGGACCGCATTGGGTCAGCAAACCGACATTATGGGCTCGGTGATGGGAACCTCGACGAACAAGCCAACCGACTCAACGCTGGAGCGGCCGATCACCCCGAGCACTCTCACCCCTCCGGAGCCGATCGGCTCGCGCAAGCGATTGGGGGGCGCACTGTCGGCCCTGTTCAGAAGCCCGGAACCGCTTCAAATGATCAACCCGCTCGCCCCGCGGGAGTACGGTGATGGGACCCAGCACCTCTCGACAAACCTCGTCACAGGCGAGGCGGAAGGCGTGACTTTGCTGTCCATCAAACTGCCAAGCAAACCGCACAAGCTCAAGAAAAGCGCCCCGCCAAAAAAGACGCGCTGATTTTTGGCGACGCTCCGCCTCTTCGATCATGCGTGAGGTGTTGTAACACCAAACGGGTTCTCGCCGGTCTTTGTGCTTGGTGCGTCCGGCCCGGAAGTCTAACCGCCGGACCAGGCCGGGACACCCAAAGCTTCATTCGGGGGAGATTCCCGGGTTGGCAGGGGGTTGGAATTCGATTGCGGCCGGGCTGTGCTGTGTTAAGAGATTGCGCGTGCTGCAGGTGTTAGACGTGTCGAAATCATTCCCTGGCATCCGTGCGCTTGATCGGGTGCGGCTGGATGTTTCCGACGGAACGGTTCATGCGCTTGTTGGTGAGAACGGCGCGGGGAAATCGACTCTCATGAAGATCGTTGCCGGCCTGATCCGGCCAGACGAGGGCGAGCTTCTTTTCAAGGGCCAGCGGTTCCGGCCGCGCAATCCCCACGACGCGCTGAAAGCCGGAATAGCCATGATTCCACAGGAATTGATGCCATTTAGGGAACTGACAGTGGCAGAGAACATTTTCGTTGGACATGAACCCATTCTTCGGCTCGGCTGGCTGGACAAGAAGAAGATGCAGCGTGAGGCCGCACGGTTGCTCGGTCAAGTTGGAGTGGCAATACCACCAACAGCGCGAATGAAAGACCTCACCGTGGCGCAGATGCAGGTCGTCGAAATCGCAAAGGCCCTGGCGCACAATGCAGATTTGCTGATCATGGACGAGCCGACGTCGGCCATTTCAGAGCGCGAGGTGGAGACTTTGTTCTCAATCATTGGCGACCTGAAACGCCGCGGGGTAAGTGTCATTTATGTTTCGCACAGGCTGGACGAAATCTTTCGGATTTCAGATGCGGTAACGGTTCTGCGCGATGGACAGCACGTGGCCACCCGGCCGATCACGGATATTGATCGAAACACGCTGATAACTCTGATGGTCGGACGAGATATTGAGGAGACGGCCGGGCCTTCTGCCACAGCAACGGGCGAGGTGGCGCTTGAACTCCGCGGTTTGACCAAACGCGGCAAGTTCACTGGGGTTGATCTCACGTTGAGGCAGGGGGAAATAGTCGGTTTGGCGGGGTTGATGGGCGCAGGACGAACCGAGCTTGCGGAGGTGATATTCGGCCTGGTCCGGTCCGACGGAGGCGAGGTGCGCGTGCATGGCAGAGCAGTGAAGATCGAAAGTCCCGGGGACGCCATCGCGCATGGCATAGGAATGGTCACAGAGGACCGGCACAAGTTTGGGCTGGTGCCTGTGATGTCAGTGAAACACAACATTACGCTGGCAGACTTGCCCGGTTGGTGGATAAACCGCAGGGCTGAGAATGCGATGGCGGATGAACAACTGCGCGCCTACTCGATCAAGGTGCGGGACAGGAATCAAATTGCTGGCACGCTCAGCGGCGGAAATCAGCAGAAGGTCGTTCTCGCGAAAACGCTCCTGCCTCGGCCATCGATCCTCATTTTGGATGAGCCAACACGCGGGATTGACATCGGGTCGAAAGCCGAGATGCATGCTTTCGTTCGCAAGCTCGCCCGAGAAGGGATGGCTGTGTTGCTGATTTCATCCGAGTTGCCGGAGTTGCTGTGTTTGAGCACACGGCTGTTGGTGATGCGCCAGGGGCGAATCTCTGCAGAGCTTGATCCACGAAGTGTTACGCAGGAAACCGTCCTCAGGCATGCGATGCCGAAAGAGCGATGAAGACATGGTTGTCGCGGTTTGGTCTTGTGATTGCGTTGCTGTGCATTGGCACAGCACTTAGCATTGTCAAACCGGTGTTTCTCACTTTTCCGAATCTGCTGAACGTCGTTCGGCAGATTTCGATAAACGGGATTCTTGCCGTGGGCGTCACATATGTTTTGTTGACAGGCGGTGTGGACCTGTCGCTCGGGTCGGTGGTTGCATTGAGCGGTGTTGTTGCTGCTGGCTTTGCGCATCCGGGGGATTGGCCGGTGATTGTGCCGGTGGCTGCGGGTGTTCTCGTCGGCGCCGCGTGTGGCGGGATAAACGGATTGGTCGTAACAAAAGGCCGTGTGGCGCCGTTCATCGTCACGCTTGGCATGATGACAGCCGCGCGTGGTGTTGCATTGGTGGTCAGCGGTGGCAAACCGGTTTCAAACCTTGGGGAGAGTTTCAGGTGGATTGGCAGCGGCGCAGTTCCGGTGATTGTTTTTCTGGCGGTGTCATGTGTTTCGTGGGTTGTATTGTCGAACCTGAGATTGGGCAGGCACCTGTATGCGGTGGGTGGCAACGAGAACGCTGCGCGGGCGTCGGGCATCAATGTCGAAGGCGTAAAACTGTTTGCATACACGATTTGTGGGGCACTGGCGGGTTTGGGCGGGGTGGTGCTTGCGGCGCGCATCACGACCGGCCAGCCAAACGCCGGGGTTGGATACGAACTCGATGCGATAGCGGCGGTCGTGATTGGCGGCACCAGTTTGTCCGGGGGCGTTGGTGGCGTTGGAGGGACGATTCTTGGCGCGCTGCTAATGGGAGTGATCAATAACGGGCTGGATTTGCTCAACGTCTCCTCGTACTATCAGGCCATCGTGAAGGGCATAATCATCGTCGGTGCAGTCTGGCTGAACCAGCGCAAGGAGAAATCGTGAGACGGCTTTTGGAGTTCATTCTGGCGCTCGCATTGTCCGGATGCGCACAGCACAAGTCCGATGAAGGGCGCGTGTTGATAGGGGTTTCATTGCTGAACCTTTCGAACGAATTCATCGTCATGCTGCACCGGGCGATGGAAACCCGCGCAGCCGAGCTCAGTGTGAAGCTCATCGTTAATGACGCACAGCGAAGCGCCGACCGGCAGGTTCAGCAGGTCGAGACTTTCATCGCGCAGCGCGTGGACGCGATCATCTTGAACCCTTGCGAAGTGGAGGCCAGTTCACCCGCTGTCGAGAAGGCAATCGCCGCCGGCATTCCCATAATCAACGTCAATTCGGAAACAAGAGCTGCGCCAACAGCTTTTGTTGGATCGCGCGATGAGGAATCGGCAAGGCTCGCGATGGAGTACATTGCCCGGCGGCTGGACGGCCGGGGCAACGTGGTCATGATGCATGGATTCATGGGGCAAGCGGCGCAGATCAAGCGCGATCGTGGCGCCAAGGATACCCTCGCAAAGTTTCCCGGATTGAAGCTCATCGCGGAACAGAGCGCCGAATGGGACCGCGCAAAGGCCATGAGCCTCATGGAAAACTGGATTCAATCGCTCGGCGCGAAGATCAATGCTGTGTTCGCTCAAAACGATGAAATGGCCATGGGCGCGCTGCTGGCCCTTGAACAGGCAGGGCTCAAAGACAAGGTGATAGTGGTCGGCGTAGATGCCATTTCTGACGCACTTCAGGCCGTCAAAGCAGGCCGGTTGGATGCGACCGTGTTCCAAGACGCCCGCGGCCAGGGGCGCGGCGCGGTTGATTTGGCAGTCAAACTCCTCAGAAATGAACCTTTCGAAAAACAAGTTTACATCCCTTTCCAACTCGTGACCCGCGAAAACGTGGGCGATTACATGAATTAGCCCGCGTATTTCCCAGCCCGGCGCAGCCGGAACCAAAGTTGCCCAACGGGCAACGCCCCGGCTCTTGCACCCCCCGGACCTTCAACCACGCCGGGCTGGAAAATATGCCCTGCGACTCCGTCGCCGGGAAGAGCGCGCTGATCAAGCCTCAACTGCACGCGGCGCTGCCGCGGATGCAGTGGGCGTTGGCAGGCGCGAAGCGCTTGGAGTGCGGCAGCTTGCTGCCGCTTTGTTTTTATGCCCAAACAAAGTGTCTGGCACTCTATTTGCATCCTTGTTGGATGTGCGCGGGTGGCAGGCGGCATGCATTAAAATCGGTTCATTTGACGGCGCATTCGTTTGCCAGGGGGATAATGGCCGTCGAGCAGCCACATCTTAGCGAGGCGGACAAGGCAGCAAGAGCCGCAAGTACCCGTCGGGCATTATGGCACCGCATGCCCGACGGGTTTGAGGCAGAGCCTCACCGAGTTCCGGCTCAGACTTTTCATGTGTGCAGCGCTCAGATTGGTGATGGCGGGGTTGATTCAATGCACGTCGGGTTTGGACGACTTTGCAGCCAACTGTCGCAGCATTTCTACTGCTTGATCAACCAACCGCTCGCCGGTGCCGGGTTCAGCGTAACTGTGATAGCCGGTCCAGACCTGGTATCCGCCAAGTTTGAAGGCTGTCATGTCGGGAACGTAGCCGATCCAGTCGTTGGCCAGACCAACAACATACGTGTAACGGAATGGCGACCGGTTCTTGATGTCGATGCCAAGCTGGGTAAAAAGCTCGGATGGCACGCCCACAAGGGCGATGTCGCCGATCAGCATGACCTGCAACCAAGTGGTCTTGGTTTGCCCCTGCAACGGAGCCAACTGGCGTCGCATGGACCGAAACACCTCGATAATCGGATCAGCGTGCGGCAAAAAGATTCTTCTGCTCCGTAACCATGGACAAGCACCGTGCTTGGCGCATGGTGGGTGTGCGTGCAATGAATCAAGAGCCGGTCTCTCGCCAGACCCGGCTCGCGCTCGATCTCGCCAAGAACCGGTTCAAGCAAGTCTTTTGTGAGCATCAGCACGTCGCAAGACACAATCGCCAGCTTCCCGAATGGGTCTTGCTCCATGACAATCGCCACAACACGCAGCGGGGCTTCCTGGCCCCGAGCCTTGCCTGCAGTAATGCCTCCGGCGATGACCATTCCATCGTCAGCCTCAAGTTCCACCGATGCGCATCCCACGCGCAACGGCTTGAGATCTGACTGGCCGACCGCATTCTGAAAACAGCCGACAGCATGGGCCAGCAACGCCGCCGCAGCCCAGTTAACAAAGCTCATGACCTGCACGGTTAATTCTCCTCAAGGTTAGTTGTCCAGATAAATGGCGTCCAGCACGACCTTGCTCCCCAGAGGGTCAAACTGCGGCGACGACAGCGCGAAGACGACCCCGACTGTCTGCCCAGCCCACTCCGGGACCGTCTTCAGAATCATCGTTCACCAGACCGACAGGGGGCGGTGCAAGGTCGAATGTCGCGATTACGTTTTTTGATCCGTCGATTGTGATTTCGCAGGCATCTGTGCCCGAAGCGTCGCCTTCCCAACGCGCGAAGCGCGAGCCTGAACTCGCCGTGGCAGTTACTGTTACCACCGTGCCGCCAGGGAAGAGGGCGCTGCAGTTCTCCCCGCAGAGAATGCCATCGGGGTCCGACCTCACGACGCCGATGCCGTTGCCGAGCTTGGTGACTGTGAGCGCGAAGAGATTGCGAACGCGGTAAAAAGCCGCCTTGCCTGATGCTTCGATACAATAAGGACTGAGAGCACCGGTTACGATTTGCCAGGTTCCCTGTGGGGAATCGGACTTTTCCAGAACACCGTTCTCATTCCACCTGATCACAAATCGTCCTGCGTCACGGGCAGTCGAAATCCAATTGGTATCGGCACTTTTGGCCGTGAAGGATTCTTCGCCAAACAACGCGAGCGCGATCACAAGGCGGGTGGTCAGTGTTTTCACAGGTTTTCTGATTGGCGAGGTTGAGACTCAGGCGCTTGATCGGTACTGTTTTGGCTTGGTGGCAATTGTCAACATGAATATGGCTCTCTGTGAGGGACGGAGCGCGGATTCGGCGAGGGGAAGGCCATTGCTGGAGCGGTCGTTATCCGAATTCATCTCATGGTGTGCCGGTCAATAGATCCTGTTGCGGAAAAAATCTTTGCTGGCAGTTGCATGCCAAGTCCTCGACAATGTGCCGGCGCAAGTGGCTGGCATTGCACGAGGCGGCAAGAATGCACAAAGAAAGGCGCAAATCTGCCGGGCATCGTGATGCAGCGCGCTGGGATCATGCGAGGCGCGCGCCTTGCCTGTCGCAAGGCTCTCAGGACCAACAGGTGCAGCCAATGAATCAGGCATTGATAATACCAAAAGGTTACAAATCGATTCTCGGCGTCAAAGAAACCGAACGCGCGATCAAAAGTCTCAAGGACTTCTTCGAGTTGAATCTGGCGACCGAACTGAACCTCAGTCGCGTAACGGCGCCGCTTTTCGTCGAGGGCGGCACCGGGGTTAACGACGATCTCAACGGCGTCGAGCGTCCTGTCACCTTTCAAGTGAAGAACATGGCAGGTGTGCGCGCCGAGATAGTGCAGTCGCTCGCCAAGTGGAAACGCATGCAACTGGCTGAGCTCGGCTTCGAACCCGGGTACGGTTTGTACACGGACATGAACGCCATCCGGCCGGACGAGGTCCTGGACAACACTCACTCTTTGTATGTTGACCAGTGGGACTGGGAGCGGGTTATCACGCCGGCGGAACGGAACGTCGAGTTCCTCAAAAAGATCGTGCGCAAGATATACTCAATTCTGAAACGCACTGAACACTATGTCTATGAACGATACCCCGCAATACGACCTGAGTTGCCGGAGGAAATCGTATTCGTTCATGCGGAGGATCTGCGGGCGCAATACCCGCGGTTGAGGCCCAGAGAACGCGAACAACGTTTGCTTCGGAAGTGCGGTGCGGCTTTCATAATTGGCATCGGGGGTGAGCTTGCTGACGGCACCATTCACGACGGGCGAGCGCCGGATTACGACGACTGGTCAACCCCGGGCATGGACGGACGCCCCGGCTTGAACGGTGACATATTCGTGTGGAACCCGGTGCTAAAAACCGCCTTTGAATTGTCGTCGATGGGAATTCGCGTGGACAAGGAAGCGATGCTGCGCCAATTGAAAATCCGCGGGTGCGAGGACCGGACGAAACTGCTTTGGCATCGCAAGTTGCTCAACGACGAAATGCCATTGTCGATCGGCGGTGGCATTGGACAGTCGCGGCTTTGCATGTATTTTCTGCGCAAGGCGCACATAGGAGAAATCCAAGCAAGCCTTTGGCCCGAAGAGATGCGCGCGATGTGCCGCAAACACAACGTCTGGCTTTTGTAACTTTCATGATAGCCTGTGCGGCACAGCCAAATGGATAGGATCGGTCCTCGACCGGCTGTGGGACCGGTGAGAGTCAACAGGGCTGAAATGAATCCTGAGACGCCAGACTCGATTCAAGTGGATTGAAATTGGTGGAGGCGGCGGGAATCGAACCCGCGTCCCTGACAGAATAACCGGCTGCGACTACATGCTTAGTCGGACAAGAGTATTCGACCGGCGGTACCGGTCCGACGCGAGCCGCCAAGTCTATTTCGCTGTTTTACTCTCGATCGGCTGCGCAGCAAACGCCACAACCGACCCAACCTGCTGCTTTCGTTCAGCCACCCCAGCAGGTGTCAGGCGGTGAACGTCACGGCATTAGGCCGCGAGTGCCAATTCTTCGTTGGCTGTTTTGGTTCGATCCGATGATTAACGAGGCCAACGGATCATCCTCGGCATGCCGCCACCGGCGCATCCAACAGGTCGAAACCAGTGCGCCCCCATGTCAAGCGGTGTGCATATAAAATGCCACGTTTTCGTCCGCGGTCAAGGCTCCGGAAACAGTCGCAATACCCAAAAACAACCTTGCTCCGCATGCATTCCGGCGCGCAGTCAACGCCCTGCCCTTCTGTATGCACGGTTTCATGGAACGTATGACTTGTGTTCCGCCGCGAGCCGAACTGCGCGCCTTGTTTCCTGCGCCCTTGCAGATGCAAGAGACAAAACCGTTCTGCAGCCGCAGGAATGACTTGATCATGTTCTTCGGCCTGAGGCGCAGCCTCGCTGACAGAATATCCGCACAGCTTGACATGCCGGCGGGCTTTAACGAATCTGGCAGTGCGTTCCGTCCATCAGGGCAGGCGCAGGAGTCGAGGTTTTGCATGAGAACAAATCAATACTTTGCTGGGATGATTGTTGGGCTGGCTCTGGCATGCGCAAGTGAAGTCCGCGCAGGGGAGACTGTTGAGCCAGGGTTCACGTCGCTGTTTGACGGCCGGACGTTGTCCGGGTGGAAACTCGTTGGCGGGCACGGGCCCGGATACATCGTCCGCGACGGTTGCATCGTTTGCCCGGCTGATGGCGGGGGGAACCTGTTCACAGAGCGCGAATACAGCGATTTCGTGTTTCGTTTCGAGTTCAAGCTTTCTCCGGGTGGCAACAACGGCATTGGCATCCGCGCGCCGTATGAAGGCGACGCCGCGTATGTGGGGATGGAAATCCAGGTCCTTGATGATTATGCCGACCAATACAAGACTCTTTACCCGTGGCAGTATCATGGGTCTGTGTATGGGGTTGTTCCTGCCAAACGCGGTGCCCTGAAAAAGGCAGGCGAGTGGAATGAAGAAGAGATTGTTGCTCAGGGCAGGCACATCAAGGTGACCGTAAACGGCCAGGTGATAGTTGATGCTGACTTGAACCAAGTTGCCGATCCTGAGGTCATCCAAAAACACCCCGGCATGTTCAGACCCAAAGGCCACATCGGGTTCCTTGGTCACAGCTCGCACGTTGAGTTCCGAAACATTCGAATTCGCGAGCTGCCTGCTCAGACCGAAGCGGACAACGTCGCTCCGGAGGGATTCGTCGCACTTTACAATGGCAAGGACCTCGCCAACTGGAAAGGGCTTCTGAAGAGTCCCTACGACAATCCCGAGAAACGCGCCAAACTCGCTGCGGGTGAACTGGCGCAACTGCAGGCTGAAGCTGACCGCAGAATGCGCGAGCATTGGGCTTCGGAAAACGGTGTTTTGGTCTTCGACGGCAAAGGCGACAGCCTCGCCACTGCCAAGGACTACGCGGATTTCGAGCTGCTGGTTGATTGGAAGATTCTGCCCCGCGGCGACAGTGGGATTTACCTGCGCGGCACCCCTCAGGTCCAGATTTGGGACCCGTACACGCAGCCGACCCAGGCCGGCAGCGAGGTCGGCTCCGGCGGCCTCTATAACAATCAGAAGAACCCATCCAAACCGCTCAAGGTCGCAGACAAACCAATCGGCGACTGGAACCGGTTCAGAATAATCATGGTCGGCGAGAAAGTGCACGTGTTCCTCAACGACGAGCTGGTGGTGAACAATGTCACACTTGAGAATTACTGGGACCGGAACAAACCGATTTATCCTTCAGGGCAGATTGAACTTCAGAACCACGGGAACAAATTGTTTTTCAAGAACATTTACGTCCGGGAAATCCGGCGGTAAACAGCAACGGCTTTCCTTCACAGGCTGCGCAGACTGCCAAATGCGCGTGCGGGGGCGGCACCGCCGCCTGTGCAGCCGGACTGTTGAAATGGCGGGCGAAGTTGTTCAAGAAACGACTATCGAACAACTGGAAAGTGCGCGGCGGCTTTACAACTCGTCCATGACATCATTACAGTGGCTGCATGCAAGCGGTCATTCAAGGTCCGGTCTATGTGGTGGGCGATAACATCGACACCGACCAGATTATTCCTGCGGAGTATTTGAATCTTGTTCCGACTATTCCGGAGGAGTACGAGAAACTGGGCGCATACGCGCTTTGCGGGCTTCCTCAAGACCTTTATCCCGTGCGGTATGTCCAAGAAAGCAAACTGGACAGCGTTTATCCAATCGTTATCGCGGGCAAAAACTTTGGTTGTGGCAGTTCAAGAGAGCACGCTCCGATAGCGCTGGGTTCGGCGGGCTGCAAGGTTGTCGTGGCGGAAAGCTTCGCGCGAATCTTCTTCCGCAACAGCGTCGCCACAGGCGAACTGTATCCATGCGAAAGCGAAGGCCGCATTTGCGACAAGGTCAAGACAGGCGACGTCGCGGTGGTTGATTTGGACGCTTGCACTTTGACTGTTTCAGGCAGTGGCAAGGTTTTCCGATTGAAACCGCTGGGCGATGTTCGGCCTGTCGTCGATGCAGGCGGCCTGTTCAATTACGCGCGTCTGACAGGAATGATATCTGGCGAGGCTCAGCCCAAGGCGGGCCAGACATGATGTGCCCTAATGCTCAACAAGTGGTCGCCCTCTCGGTGCCTTGCCCGCCTCGTTGAAGCGTGGTCACTTCGCGGCCAATGCCGCGGAAGGAGAACTGATTCATCGCACGCCACAAACGACGGGTCTCAGGAGTCGGTGGCCGGTGGTTGATGGCCCGAGGCCGCGGGGCCATGAAGCCTTGCATTCATTTCGTTGAACGCTCGACGCTCAACGCTCAGCGTTCAACGGTCAACGGTCAACGCTCAACGTTCAGCGCTCAACGTTCAACTTGCAAAGGGAGACCTGTTTTTGGCATGGGAATTTGGACAGTGTGTCTGGCACACTATTGCGTCGTTTTATCTCGCCGCGGTCATTCGGTTGGGGTTGCGCTGCGTTGCGTTAATGTGGGCCTGCATTGAGTCCGGCTGCGAGCTTCGTGCGGCACAACAGGAACGCATTGCGCTGCGCATGGTTGGGATGAATGCTTCGGCGTGCTGGTGGTGGGAACTGGATTCGAACCAGTGAAGGCGTAAGCCAGCAGATTTACAGTCTGCCCCCGTTGACCGCTTGGGTATCCCACCAGGTCCGAGGGAAACGGCGGGCAGAAATTAACCCGGGTTGACCGGGCTTGTCAATAGACTCGGGCTTCCATAGGCTGATTCACATGTTTGACTCATTAACGGGCAAGCTCCAGAAGGTATTCCGTGATCTGCGCGGACTCGGGCGGATTTCAGATTCGAACATCGCAGAGGCGCTGCGCGAGGTGCGTGTTGCCCTGCTCGATGCAGACGTCAATTTCAAAGTCGCCCGCGATTTTGTCGAGAGAGTCCGCGAGAAAGCCATTGGCCAGGAGGTCATTCAAAGCATTCAGCCCGGCCAACAGGTCATCAAGATCATCCATGACGAACTGGTCGAATTGCTCGGAGCCGGCAACGTTCAGCTCAATCTCGGCGGGGCGCCCAGCGCAATCCTGATGATTGGATTGCATGGGTCGGGCAAGACAACCACCTGCGGCAAACTGGCGCGCATTCTCAAGAGGGAAGGCCGCGCGCCCATGATGGTTGCTGCGGATGTCTATCGTCCAGCAGCGGTGGATCAACTGGTGACGTTGGGTCGCAAGATCGACGTGCCGGTTGTCGCCAAGCCGGGTGAAAACGACGTGCTCGTCATTGCGCGTGAAGCGATGGATTTCGCGAGGGCCAACCAGCGGCAGGTGATTATTTTCGATACTGCGGGGCGACTGCACATTGACGAGCCGCTGGTTAAGGAGCTGGTGCGGTTGCGCGACGCAGTCAAGCCGACCGAAATACTTCTGGTGCTCGACGCGGCAACCGGCCAGGAGGCCGTTAATGTGGCGACGCATTTCGACAAGGCGCTCGGCATCACGGGCGCAGTGCTGACCAAGCTGGATGGCGATGCGCGTGGCGGCGCAGCGTTGAGTTTCAAAGCTGTCGTTGGCAAGCCGATCAAACTCGCGGGCGTTGGTGAGAAACTCGAAGACCTCGAGCCGTTCGATCCTGAACGAATGGCGCAACGAATCCTTGGCATGGGCGACGTGGTGGCGTTGGTCGAGAGAGCCGCCGAGACTATTGACGCGCAAAAGGCACTCGAAATGGAAGAGCGGCTGCGGAAGGGCCAGTTCACATTGGAGGATTTTCTGGCGCAGCTCCGTCAAATGCGCAAGCTCGGGCCCCTCGAAGAGCTGGTCAGTTTGTTGCCCGGCGGCGCCGAGATTGCAAAGCACGCCGACCTCAGCAAAGGCGAGAAGGATTTCAGGCGGATGGAAGGGATCATTTGCGCAATGACACCGCAGGAACGGCGCAATCCGCAAATACTGAACGCGCGGCGCAGAATGCGCATTGCAGCCGGCAGCGGGGTCAAAGTGTCGGATGTGAACGCTCTTCTGCAAAGGTTCAATCAGATGCAGCAAATGATGAAGAAGATGGGCAAACTGCAGAAGATGATGGCCAAGTTCGGTGGCGCGCCTCCGCCCGGGATGTTTCCAAGGTGAACGCACGCCATTGATGAAGCACATGAAACTCCTCGCGGACAACGATGCGAGTTGACTTGAGCATCATAGTGCCCGTTTACAACGAGCAGGAGAACGTATTGCCGCTGTGGCAGGAGGTGGCCGCGGCGATGGCTTCGGCAGAGCTCGCATGGGAACTCGTGTTCGTGGATGACGGCAGCACCGACGAGACATGGAACCGGATCAGAGAAGCCCGAGGTCAAGACCCGCGCGTTCGCGGTTTGCGGCACAAGAAGAACGCGGGTCAAAGCGCGGCGGTGTGGACCGGCCTTGTCTCGAGCTCGAGCGCATTTGTGGCGACGCTGGATGGGGATCGGCAGAACGATCCTGCGGACATTCCATGGATGCTTTCCCTGTTGCAGAAAGACAACCTCGATTTCATATCGGGCATGCGCCTGAAACGACAGGACAACTGGCTCAGGCGGGTTTCATCAGCCGTTGCGCGATGGGTCAGGAACGTCGTTCTCAACACTAACTTTCGCGACACTGGCTGTGCCCTGCGCGTTTTCAAGCGGACAGTGCTTGATGGCATTCCGGCGTTTAACGGACTGCACAGGTTTTTGCCCGTGCTGGTTGCTGGCGCCGGCTGGAAGACGCGCGAGGTGGAAGTCAGGCATCGCCAACGCGTCGCGGGTGTTTCGAAGTACGGTGTATGGAACAGGCTTTTCCGCGGGATATACGATCTGGTTGGCGTTGGCTGGTTTCAGCGGCGACGCATTCCTCGTGTGCAGGTTGAAACGATTGAATGACGAAGCAATCAGCCCCGGATGAAATCGGTGCATGGTGCACGCCGGCGCGGTTTGCGGTGCTGCTGGCGCTGATGCTGGTTGCGCAATTCCCGGGCGTCGTTTTCGGAACAAGCAGTTTTTTCCACAGAGACTTCGGCGTGCTGGCGTGGCCGACGGTGTGGTATCACCGCGATCAATTCTGGCGGGGCGAATTGCCGCTCTGGAATCCGCTGAGCCACTGCGGCGTGCCGTTCCTGGCACAATGGGGGACAATGGCACTTTACCCGGGGTCGTTGTTGTACCTGCTTCTGCCGGTGCCGTGGTCTTTGAACATTTTCTGTCTGGCCCATCTTTGGCTTGGCGGGGTTGGGATGCACCGGCTTGCAGAGCAACAGACAGGCGACCGGTTTGGCGCCGCGGTTGCAGGTGCGATATTCGTTTTCAACGGGATTACGATGTCCTGTTTGTCATGGCCGAATTACGCGGCTGCGCTGGGCTGGATGCCATGGGTGATTGCGTTTGGGGAACAGGCAACAAAACGCTGGTGGGCAGCCACCGTGCTGGCGGTGATTTTTGCCACAATGCAGATTTTGTCAGGCGCGCCGGAGATCATTCTGTTGACCTGGCTGATTATTGCGGCCATGGCGTTGCACAGGTTTTTGCAGAATTGGCAAAACTGGCGAGCCACATTGAGGATCGGTTTGGTATTGGCGCTCGCGGCCGGCTTAAGCGCTGTCCAACTGATGCCTTTTTTTGACCTGCTTCAGCATTCACAGCGTTTGGCTGAGCCCGTGGGGGAGCGATGGGCGTTGCCGTTGCAGGGGCTGATGAACATGGTTGCGCCATTGATTGGAAGGGTTCGGGACATGCAAGGTTTCCTTGTCCAGCCCGGCCAGGAGTTTTTCGCTTCGGTTTATCTTGGGTGTGGCACTATTGTAATGGCTGCTGCGGCGTGTTCTTGTCGAAGCCAGCCCATGGCGCGGCTGCTGTTGGTGTTGGCGTTTCTGGGACTGTGTCTTTCAATTGGGGAAAAAGGGGGCGCGTGGCATTGGATACAGGCAGTGCTGCCGCCGCTTGCGTTTGTGCGATACCCGGTCAAGACGTTGATTCTGACAATGGCCGCGGCGTCGCTATTGACAGCGTTCGCTTTGAAAGAAATTGCAACCATGGAGGATGGAGTACGTGGTCGGGGTCTGCGCTGGCTGTTGATTTGGTGTTGTATTGTTGGGACTGCGATCACGGGCGCGACGTTTGCCGCACAGAATCGGTCCGCGCCGGGACTTGCGGAGAACAGATCGGCTTGGATGAACCTGGTCGTACGATTGGTTTGTCTTGGGGGATTCATCACTGGCGCAGCTTTGGCTACCGGCGCGCAGAGGCGGATGCTGCGCCTGACAGTATCTGTTGGCACAATCGTTTTGCTGTGGATCGATTTTTCCACGCACATGCCTGGTCTGAACCCTGTCCTTCCTTCGCGGCTGCTTGCACCGGGTTACGCACGTCCAAACGGTGCGCCACATTTCGGCAGCGGACGCGTTTTCATCTCGCCCGAAGCGGAAGCTGCTTTGCTCGAGAGCCATGTGCGATCACCCGAAGCCGACTATGTGGGCAAACGGCTTGCCTTATGGTCGAATCTGAATCTTCTTGAGGATGTGCCAAAGGTTAACGGCGCGGCGACTCTGAGGGTGCGTGAGCAAGACCAAGTCGAGGCGCTGCTGTATGGTCGTGAGAGGATCAAAGCCGAATCAGGCGACAAGCTCATGGATTTTCTTGGCGTAACGCATCAAACGTCGCAGACCAACGTTACGGAGTGGACCGAGCGAACAAACGCGTTGCCGCTCATCACGGCCGGGCAGGAACTGGTATTCGTGGATGGCGACGCGGCTTTGGTCATGCTGCGCAGTGGAAACGTCGATTTGGCACAGAAAATCCTCTTGCCGGAACAAGCTCGAGCAGAGGCTGTCGCAACCGGGGTGACAAATCTGCCCCCGCCGGGGACGAAGATTACAAGCCGAAAACTCTCAGCGAATCGGATTGAATTTGAAGTGGAATCGGCGGCGCCGGTGTGGGTGGTTATAGCGCAAACCTATGATCACAATTGGCGGGCATGGGTGAACGAAGAACGGGTGACCCTGTGGCGCGCGGATCATGCATTCCAGTCCCTTGCTGTGGCAGAGGGCGTGAGCAGGGTGGTTTTGCGTTACGAGCCCGTCTCGTTGCACATTGGCATGGCAATATCCTCAGGCACGTTCATGCTCGTTTTGGCAATGAGCATGCGCGGCGTGTTGCTGCGCCGGGGCTATCGGCGGGCAAGGGTTACGGCATGCCTTTGACGGCGACGGCGTCCTGAACGCGGACCAGATCGGGGGTTGAATTTCGGCCGGCGTAGTTGACCGGCGTGTCGAGGTCCTGATCTCTGTCGAGCACACGCCATTTCCAGATTTCGGAGTGGCCGTCTGCAAACGATAGTTCGCCTGCTCTGGCGTGTCTGACAGTGGGCGAGTTTTGCCAGATCAACACGCCCGGGGCCTTGACTGCAAAATAACCGTCATCGATTGTCTCGTAGCTTTCCTCGATGAACACGAATGCCTGTGATGGCCCTGGGTTTTGGATTTCGGAAAGCTTTCGGCGCATCTTGTACTCCGGGCCGAGGACCCACGACTCGTTGTCGGACCCGCCCATGCGGCCGCACATCGAGTAACTGCGGACGCGGCGGTTGCCTTTGAGTGCTGGCACATTGCGCAAATCTGACGGCAACCGTGTATCTGTAGGGCACCTGTAGATTTCGGTCGAGCTGTTGTACGGGTACAGCTTGCCATTGATGATATCGAGCTTGTTCGTGGCGCCCGGCATTGCGGACACGTTGCCGCCGATCCACGCGTTCGTTGTGCCGAGTTCGTTCGAGACAAGGCTGTCGCGGTTGTCGTGTGCGTACATGAGCCACGCAGTGCCCAACTGTTTGAGATTGCTCATACAGTTGATGGCTTGGGCCTTCGCCTTTGCCTTCGAGAGAGCAGGCAACAGCATTCCCGCCAATATCGCGATAATCGCGATGACAACCAGCAACTCGATGAGAGTGAAGCCGGATGCCGTGCAATGTTCACGAGCCAAACGCTTGGAAGAGATGATGCTCATAATGCCAAGTGCAAACTGATATTGTCTGCAAATCCTGGAAGCAAACTACATGCCGACAAAGTTTGTGTCAAGCCTCGTTGATTTGAGTTGCGTTCGTCGTCAGCGAGGCTCCGCCTCGGACCGGCCAGCCCGGAAATCTCACCGGAGACGATGGGCGGCCGGGCTATCGGGCGGGAGTGATTGCAATCAGTTCAATACCGGTGCCCGTGCCAAGGTTCCTCGAGTATTTCTTGTCCTGGGAGTTGTTCCAATGCTCGTGCACTCCCAGACTTGGAAGTCGTTCAGTCGGCGTGGGATGGTCTGGATCGTAGAAAGTGCCTGACGGCGGGTTGTTGGCCATGGCTGCCTCATGCAAATAATCATCCACGCCCGGCCGCCTCGGGTAATCGTCCCATTCAGCCCGGATAAAATCGAAACCAACGGAATCGATGGCGACCTGGTCTTGCGAGGCAAGGATGCTTGAAGCCCAATCGCCGTTGAACGGAGGCGAACTCCACCGGCGTGGAGCGTTGTCGATGGGGTGTTTGCCGGGATAAAGTCCGTCGATGAGGTTTAGAACGGTTTTGCGTCCAAGGTGGGCGTGACCCATCAGATCGACGAGTGGCCTGTAAATCCCGGTTTCACGTGCGAAGCTTCCCGGGTGAATATCGTAGTATCCTTCCTGGACAGGCCATCGAATCAACGAGCCCATGTGGTTTTTGGCGCACAGAGTTACTCCGGCAGCGGTGTGTGCTTTGAGGTTGGCGATGTTGATCAGGTACGCCGCGTCTGCGAAGACGGTCGGTATGTGATCTTGGAGTTTATCCTTGGGGCGGGAACTCCAGTAAAGGGCTTTGTCCGAAGCCGCCACCTTGGTTCGTCCGAACTTGCCTGCGTAATCGGCGTAAATGACCTGCGGGAAAGCAGCGTGAATGATGTCGTAATACTCATGGACAAAGTACGCGAGCGTGTCGCACACGGCGATGTCCGATTCTGCCACTCCGGCGTCAATCAATTGCCGGATAACGGCCATGATTACTTGGGGCGAAGTGTTCATGTAATCCTGGCGTTTGATGAGCCTGTAGGTTTCAGGGTCCACCGCGCCCTCGCGCCAAATCATGCCGACGAAGTTAGGTTTTATGGCGATTTTTTCACCGCGCTTGTAGCTGGCGTCGCCTTTCCCATGGGTTTTGTTGAAATGCCGAAACAATCGGTCCCATGCGTCGCGGTCTGTTGCCGCGCCGGTCAACTCTCGCACAGCGCGCGACACCATGGTGTTGACCCGGTCGTGGCTTGTATGTGCTGCTTCGTACCAGTGCCCGTCGCCGGGCCCTTTCCAGTCGGTTGCCTCCGGATCATGGACCCAAACAACGCGTCCCGGGTTGATTCCCTGCGGGACGCCGATTGGCTGGTTTGGGGGCTGTTCGCCCGCCCAACTCACAATTCCAATGGCCGCACCAACAGAAATCATTCCACAAACACGTCCCAACAGCCCAGAGATTTTTCTCATGGCCTTAAGTTGTCGCAGGTCGTGCGCCTTCGTGCAAGCTTTACAGCGCTGGCTTTCAGCGAAGAATCGCCCGGTAGTTGAACCTGTCGTTTGGTGCTGCGTCACCGTTGAGCGTGAAATCGGTCCAGTCACCTGCCATAAAGCAATTGTCTGTCCATTTGAAATCAACTGTTGGTGGCGGCTGATCGAGCTGCAGTGCCGACCATGCCACGGACAGTTCCAATTCATTCCCGGCAAACCTGCAACGCGCTGTTCCACACCGGCGCCAGCCCGAGCTTTCCCAACGTTCAACGGAAGCTTCCCCTTCCGAAGGCCGGAAAGCGTTCACGCGGAAATCGTATCCGAGCCAGCCGTTAATCGGGTTCGTATCGGCATCGAGCAACAGCACCATCCAGTTGGTGCCCATCGGGATTGTGAGCGGGGCGTGGGTGCGCACGTATGCAAGAAACTCTTTACCACTGAAGCTCGCTTTTGCGGCAACGATGTCATTTCGCCCCGTCCGATTCTCATATGCAACTGACTTGTCCCATCCGCGGTGGCTGCGATTCACCGGATCGCC
>JARYMD010000120.1 GCA_029907285.1 Verrucomicrobiota bacterium
ATTTTCACGCCACGAGTTTGGTCAGTTGCTCTGTATCCGCTTTTCTGGCCGCCAGTAAGGCGGTCACAATGGTACGGCCTTTGGGCGTGAGCTGGATAATGTGACAGGCTCGTTGTTTGGGTTTTGTCCCCTGGTTGCGGCGTGGCCCGCAGATTGCCCCTTGTTCCAATCGGCGGCTGGCGAAATCTTCGGAGGAACCCCTCGGATGCAGTATGGGGACAGACACGTTGTTTGCGCATCTCAGCCGGTGAATGTTCAGGCGCCGCATTTGCGTGATCCAAACGGGTCGTAGGGTCGGTCATCACGTTGATGCGGCCGAGGACGGCCGCGCTCCCGACCGTCGGTGTTTCTTCTAACGCGTCGGCAGGAGCGCGGCGATTCTTCGCCGCACCCAACCGGTGTATGTTCGGTGGTCCGATTTGCGGGATCGAAACGGGTCCTATGACCGCTCATCGGGCTGATGGGGAATATGGGATATGGGGACAGACACGTTGTTTGGGCATAGAAACAAAGCGGCAGCAAGCTGCCGCACTCCAAACGCTTCGCGCCTGCCAACGCCCACTGCATCCGCGGCCGTTAGAGTCCCGCCTTTAGGCGGCTTTGAAACGAGCATTCATCGAGCAGTAAGCCCGTTGAAGGTTGTACGTTGAGCGTTGCACGTTGAACGTTCTCAAAAAGATGACCATGCTGATAAACCTATGAAAACTTTCAACGTACAACGTTCAACTTACAACGTTCAACCGGGTCGCGGGTTTGCCAACCGAGCGGCGTTGTCCCCCGTGGCCGCTCGAGTCCCGCGTCGAGGCAGGTTTGAATGGAGCATCTGTCACTTGGGCCGCTGGCCCAGGCTGGTATGGGGTCGGGCCTTCGGCCCTCGAGTTACTGGTCCACGAACACAACGGTCTGGGACACAGTCGGGAAAGTTCATGGCTTAGACAATCAACTGTGCTGCCATACACAATGCGGTTGTCTTGGTCGGTCATCAAAGCGCCAACGGCGCGGCTCATACCAGCGTGGGGCGAAGCCCCACGACAACGGCCATCTCGATGTGACCTTCCACAATCCAAGGGCTGAAAGCCCGGAGTATCACAGCAACGTTTTCGTGTGTTTGGTGTATTTCGTGGTTCGGACAACGCCTATCCAAGCCCATTCGCCCAGAATTCTCATCGGAATGAATCGTTCGGCGCCGTGGTCTGGTTAGGCGCCGAGACTTGCGGGCTGGGCGGAATAGTGTCATGCAACCCAGCGGATTTGGTAAGGAGCGACCGATGGTTTGATTGGTTTCAACCACTAAAAACGCGAAATACGCAAAAGGGTTTTGACCAAGCCGGGCTTTTGGTCCTTGTGTTGCGGAAGGTAAAGCGGTGTTCCGCGTAAACGAGGAACTCTAGCCCGCATATTTCATACCCTGAGCAGTCTGCGAAACGGGTGTCTTCAAGCAACCAAGGAATTTGCGGGCCCCGGAAATCTCACCGGAGTAAAGGCACGGGCGAATCCGAGGGGGTGACGGGTGAGATTTCCGGGCTAACGGCGATGGGTTGTCCCGCCCGTCGGGCGACTTTGGTTGCGGCTACGCCGGGCTGCGAAATATGCGGGCCAGGTGATGTTGCTCGACTGCGCCGACGGTTGCGGGCATGCTGGCACGGCAATCTCAACGGAATGGCGGTCCGGGTGTACTTTGGCTTTGGGCTAGCGAGATTTCCCGGGCTGACGGACAAGATAAGATGTGCAGTTTATGACACAGAGTCATTTGGTCGGCAAAGGATCCATTTTGGTAGCGGTTTTTATGTGTGCGATCGGCGTTTGCGGCGAGCCAGTGTCGTCACCCAAAGAGCCCGCTTCATGTTGTCCGGCGATTGATCAGGCGGCGGCGGCTTATGCAGAGAAGCGGTTCGACGACGCCCGAGCAGGATTCGAATCCGTCCTGAACTCGACCAATTTGCCGCCTTTAGTGCGGGCGATGGCATACGTTGGGCTTGCGAAGACAGCGCTTGCGAAAGGCGATGTTGACACCGCTGTTGCCGTTTGGAAGAGGCAGATTTCGGATTCGAGCCTGCCGAAGTTTTATCGGGAACAAGCCGAATCGCATGTTGGAACTGCGAAGAGCTCGGATGTAGCTGCTGCAAGTTTTTCAAGGGCTGCGCGTCAGACTGATTTGCCCGAGCTCCCGGCGCCTGCCATGACTTTCCACCTTGCTCCTCAGGGGTCAGATGCAAATGACGGCTCGAAACGAAGTCCGTTCGCCACGCTTGAACGCGCACGAGCAGCGATAAGGGCAGTAAAGAACAACAATGGTGGCACGCCCCCGAAGGGCGGGATAATGGTGGTGATTGAGCCGGGGGATTATCGGATTGAACGCACTTTCACGTTGACGGGTGAAGATTCTGGTTCGGCCGATGCGCCGATCGTTTACCGTGGCAAGGGTGGGGCTTTGGCCAGGTTCCGAGGTGGAATTCTTGTCAAACACTGGCGGCCAATCACAGACGCGGCTGTCAAGAGCCGCCTTTCGCCGGGTGTGGCGGATTCGGTGTTGGAAGCGGATCTGAACGCGCTAGGCGTGCGGGACTTTGGCGATGCGACGCAGTTGCGCAAGCGGCCAGAGCTGTTTGTGAATGGCATTCCGCAAGTGCTGGCGAGGTGGCCGAACGATGGCTTTGTCAAAACTGGCGATATTCTCGGGACGAACGTCTTTAATGTGTGGGGGACGATCAAGGGGTGCAAAGACGGTCGGTTCCGTTTTGTTGAAGAGCGGCCTTTGAGCTGGCTGGACGAGCCGGATGTGCGACTGTACGGATACTGGTTTTGGGATTGGTACGAAGAATACCAAAGAGTGTCGTCGATCGATCCGGGCCAAAGGAGTTTTGTTCTTGCAGAACCATACTCGAACTACGGCTACCGCAAGGACCAGCGCTATTATGCGGTGAACGTGCTCAGGGAGCTGGACCAGCCTTGCGAGTGGTATCTTGATCGCAGGGCCGGGTTTGTTTACTGGCTGCCGCCCGCGAATGTCCGGCCCGAGACAGCGGAGGTGGTTTTGAGTGTTTTTGATCAGCCGTTTTTCGATCTTAACGAGGCCAAACACGTGGTTGTAGTGGGGCTTGCTTTTCAGGAGGGCAGGGGCGATGCGGTCCACATCTCGGGCGGTGCGGATTGTTTGGTGGCCGGGTGCGCGATCAGGCAAATGGGCGGCGACGGCATTGTGATCAAAGGTGGGCGGCACCACGGGATATTTGGTTGTCTGATTGAAACGATGGGTTGCGGCGGCACCAGAGTTGATGGGGGAAACCGGAAATCTCTGGAACCGGGAAAGCATTATGTCGAGAACTGTGTTGTTCGGAACATTTCGCGGCTCAAACGGACCTATGCACCGGCTGTTCACATGGACGGGTGCGGGAACCGGATCGCGCACAATTTGTTCGAAGACATACCGTCTTCGGCAATGCGGATCGAAGGGAATGACCATATTGTTGAGTTCAACATTATCCGCGATGTGGTCAAAGAATCTGATGATCAGGGTGGGCTGGATATGTTTGGGAACCCGCTTTACCGCGGTGTGGTGATTCGTTGGAACCGATGGGTTGACATCCGCGGCGGCACGCACACCGGCGCTGCTGGCGTGCGACTCGACGACATGATTTCAGGTGTCGTGGTGTACGGCAATGTATTCGAGAGATGCGGATCTGCCATGTTTGGGGGTGTTCAGATTCACGGCGGCAAAGACAATCTGGTCGATAACAACCTGTTCCTCGACTGTTTTGCGGGTGTGAGCTTCTCGCGCTGGGGCGAAAAGCTGTGGCTCGAACGAGCGGGGCAATTCTTCAAAGAGGCTGAAACGCCCCACTATTTGGACCGGTATCCGGAGCTTGCGAATCTGCAAACCGGGGCGGATGTGAATTACCTGAGTCGAAACATTTTTGTGCGATGCAGCGAGGTTTTTCTCCGGGACGGCGGGGTCCCGCGGGTTGTGCTCAGCGGAGTGATTTTGGAACCAATCGATCCGGGCGCGTTGGAATTGAACGGCGCCTGGGACAAGGCGAAGCCTTTTCGGGAACGATTGTTTGATGCGATTCCGTTGAGTCTGATTGGGCCGTATGATCACCCGTGGCGGGCAAGGTGACGTCAACCGATTTGGTTTTGGTTTTGCGATGGCAAGGCAGCACTCGCGAATTCGGAGTTTGTGTTGTATGAAAATGGCCATGAATTTTGTGATTGCGTTTGCTCTTATTGTGGTGGCGGCTGCAACAGCTCAGGAGGCGTCCGGCCCGCCGCTTGGACCGAGATGGAATGTTGTTTCCGCAGGAGCTGTGGGTGATGGTCAGACTGATTGCACGGCAGCTTTCCAGAAAGCACTCGATGAAGCGCGTCGCGCCGGAGGCGGTGTTGTGGAGGTGCCGGCAGGCAGGTACCGCATTAATGGGACTGTGCGTGTGCCAGCCCACGTGACGTTGCAGGGCGTGTTTCGGTCGGCGCCGAACCCGGCGCGGCTTGGCGCGACGAATGTTACAGGAACGGTTTTGCTGGCCTATGCGGGGCGGGGCACGACAAACGGGCCGGCATTTATCCAATTGGCCGGGCACAATGCCGGTTTGGCGGGTGTGATTGTTGAATACCCTGAGTGGCGGCGCTCCGATGTTCCGCCGGTGCCATATCCGCCCTGTGTTGCTTCCGAGAACACTGCGAACGTGTCGATTCAGGACTGCTGCTTGCTGAATCCTTACGAGGGGATTCGGCTTGTGCGCGCGGCGCGGCATCTTGTGCGGAACGTGACGGGGTATCCTATTTGGCGCGGGCTTTTTGTGGACGAGTGCTACGACATCGGGCGTATCGAGAACGTGCATTTCTGGCCGTTTGGCCTTGCCTACAACCAGGACGAGCCGTACTGCAAGTGGATTAACACCGAGGGTGTTGCGTTTGAATTTGCCCGCACCGATTGGCACTACGTCATAAACACATTTTGCTTCGGCTACGGCATTGGTTATCGGTTTTCTGCATCGAGACATGGGAGTGCCAACGGCAATTTTCTCGGGATTGGGGCTGATTCGTGTGAACGGGCGGTTGTGGTTGAACAGGCACAACTGCCTGGCTTGCTGATCAGCAACGGCGAATTCGTGGGCCGATGGGGCAGCAAGAGCGCGGTGTGCTTGGAAATCGCTCCTCAGTCTGAAGGGAAGGTGAGTCTTGTGAACTGTTCGTTTTGGGGGCCGATCGACCGCTGCGTGTGGATGCGGAGTAAGGCGGGCCAGTTTAGCGCCAGCGCATGTCATTTTGTTCATTGGGACAACGCTGGAAAAGGATCGCCTGCGATCCAGCTCGATGCAGGTCGTGCGATTGTCCAAGGATGCACATTTTTGCAGGATGCTGTATCTGTGTCGGTAGGTCCGGAGGTTGCGTCAGCGATCTTGTTTGGCAATCAAGCTGTTGGAGGATTCCAGGTCGAGAACTCCGCCGGGGACAAAGCACAAATCAGTTTGAACGAACCGGACCCGATCCGCTGGACGCCCGAGGCGCGTGCGCATTACACAATAACAGTTGGTGCTGTTGGTGACGGGCGGTACTTGCGGGGGTTTCATGGTCCGGAGCGAAGCGACAGGCCGTTCAGATGGAGCAGTGAGAATGCGATGCTGATACTCCCGGTACTGCGGGGAAAGCCAGCCACGGTCAGCATAGATCTCGGCGTTCCTGCTCAGGCGCTCGCAGAAGACGCAGGGGTCTATCTTGGCGACCAGCGGCTTGCGGGGCTGTTGGCCACGAATCGCCTTGTGTTCACACTCCCTGCTTGCGGTTCGGACAAGGCGCAGGTTGGTTTGCGGGCTCGATTGTGGGTGCCTCAACGGGTGGTTCCGGGCTCAAAGGATCAGCGAAAACTGGGTCTGCAATTGTTTAGTGTGACAGTAAAATCGGATGGAGCGGGGGCGACTGTATTCGATGCGAACACAGGGCAGTTCGTGGAGACTGTCAACTGATGGCCAAAGAGCGGATGAAATCGGCGATTGCAGAGCGGGGCCGGAAAGGTTAGGCTGGGGGTTGTCGTGAACATTTTGCGCCGCCGTTCAACCCAGCCATGAAAAACTATTTGGACTTCGAAAAGCCCATCGTGGAGCTGCAGCGCAAGCTTGATGAGCTGCGCAAACAGTCTGAAACCCATCCGCTGAACATTAGCCTCAGCGAAGAGATCGCCCAGATCGAAAAGAAAATTGCTGAGACGCGCCGCCAGGTTTTCGCGAGTCTGACGCCGTGGCAACGCGTTCAGCTTGCCCGTCATCCGCGCCGCCCCTATGCGCTGGACTACTTGAGGGCGACTTTCACCGGTTTTCGCGAGCTCCACGGCGACAGGCTATTTGGTGACGACCGTGCGATTGTGGGCGGGTTTGCAAGACTCGAAGGCGAACGTGTCATGGTCATTGGCACCCAAAAAGGGCGCGACACCAAGGAAAACATTTTGCGCAATTTCGGGTCGGCACATCCGGAGGGGTATCGCAAGGCGCTGCGGCTGATGCGGTTGGCGGACAAATTCAGTTTGCCGATTATTGCCTTGATTGACACGGCCGGAGCGTATCCGGGTGTTGGCGCAGAAGAACGGCACATTGCTGAGGCGATTGCGGTGAATCTTCGTGAAATGACACTTCTTTGCGTGCCGATCATAGCGGTGGTTTTGGGCGAAGGCGGTTCTGGCGGCGCTCTGGGGATAGGCGTTGCAGACCGCATCCTTATCCTCGAGAATGCGTATTATTCAGTTATCAGCCCGGAAGGTTGCGCGGCCATTCTGTGGAAGGACAGAACTGCGGCGCCGATCGCGGCAGAAGCGTTGCGCATCACTGCAAGGGACCTGCTGGAACTGAAGCTGGTGGATGAGATTATTCCCGAACCGCTTGGGGGAGCCCACAACGATCCTCAAATCATGGCTGAGACACTCAAAGTTTATTTGATCAGGCATCTTCATGAAGTTCAGGCGCTGAGCACTGAGGAGCGGCTCAAGAAACGGTACGACCGATACAGGCCGTGCGGCCATTTCCAGGAAGCGCCGTCGGTCATGGCTGTGTCAGTTGAAAGCCCGCAGACGGCAACCGGCCAGGAGCAGCCTCTGGCTGTCAATTCAGGAAATGGCGAACCCTGAGTAGAAGTCTTGATGCTTATCCGACAACGCCGACTTTAGTGTGACCGAAATGCTTTACCCGCTGATTTTTCATCCGATCTTCAAGCAGCATCCGTGGGGTGGACGGAATATTGAGCGACTTTTCAAGAAACCACTTCCGCCGGACATCATGGTGGGCGAGTCGTGGGAGATTTCCGACCGGGCCGAGGCGTCGAGTGTGATTGCCAATGGTCCTTTGGCGGGGCGCGATTTGCACTGGTTGATCGAGAACCATTGCGACGAGCTTCTTGGTTTGGCTGAGACGCGCAACGGCAGGTTTCCGCTGCTTGTCAAGATTCTGGATGCCACGCAGGCGCCATCGGTACAGGTGCATCCATCCGCAGCAGTTGCCCGGAAACTGGGTGGCGAACCCAAGACCGAACTCTGGTATGTTGCATATGCTGAACCGGGCGCTTTGTTGTACGCCGGGCTTCGCCTTGGAATACGATATCTGCAGTTCGTCCGATCGATCGAAGAGGGTACTGTCATAGACTGTCTGCATACGGTGCCGGTCAAGGCTGGCGATGCGATGCTTGTTCCTGCCGGCCGCGTGCATACAGTCGGCCCGGGCAATGTCATTTTTGAGATTCAAGAGAACTCGGATACGACCTATCGGATTTACGACTGGAACAGACGCGGTCCCGACGGCAGGCCGCGCGTGTTGCACATCCAGCAGGCGATCAAGGCCGTCGATTTCGAGGATTTTGAACCTGAGCTTGTTCCTGATGATTTCAGCGAACAAGAGCGTGCTCGGACCCGAAAGCTGGCTGAAACCGACCCGTTCACAATCGAGGAAAAGCAGGCGTCGGCTGGTTTTTCAATGGATTTTCGGCAGGCAGACCGCCCAACCATTTTGACTGTTGTTTCAGGCCTCGTCAGGATACACCACGCAGCCTCCGGAACAGACCTTGCCCTTGGCCCGGGCCAGTTCTGCCTTGTCCCGGCTTCGGCGACCGACACCGATGTGCAAGCTGAGGCGCAATCCACGTTCTTGATCGCACACCCCGCAGTGAAATCTGCTTCGGCCGCTGGAGCGGGGGGCCAGTCCGAGCGTCAGATCGTGCCCCCGTGGCAGGTGTATGAATCCAGACGCCGGATGCAAAGTGAGTTGGCCGGCCCGGCGCCGAAGTGGAGCTGGGACCGCGTCAAACACAGGCTTGCGCGGCGGTTGGTGTACTCGCCGTTCCTCAGGATGTTGCTGCTCAAGTTTTGGTTCCGGACGGCGGTCCTGGCCTTCTTTCTGGTCTTGCTTGCTCTTGCGATTCTCTTGCCGCCGGTTTGGCGATCGACGCCGCCCGGTTTCATGCCGATTGTCAAAGTGAGCTTGCTCGACAAAATTCAAGCCATGATGCTGCGGCGCACGGCTGAGCGTGCCACTTCCGCTGGCAATTACCGGGCCGCAGCAGAAGCGTGGCGAGCCGCGGTCGGCAACGACATGGGATCGCCCGAGTTAACCCGCGGTTTTATCCGCAACATACTGGCGCAGGATCAACCTGACAAGGCAGACCTGCGCAGTGCATTGTACCTGGTGCCATGGCTGTTGCGGCTGACCGGGACAAACCATGCTGACCTTGAGCTCTCGGTGCAATTGCTTGACAAATTCCAGGTTCACAATCAGGTGTACGAGCTTCTCGCCCCGATGACCAATGCGCTCACCCCGACACTCCAATTAGCGCTGACAAAAGCCGCTTTCTTCGAAAGCCGAATTGAAGAGTTCCTCGAGTGCTGGGAAAAACTGACCCCGCAGCAAAAAGAAAACCCGGAAGCAGCTCTGTGTTACGCCGCTTACCTTGCAAGTTGGGGGCCCGAAGAGACCTCACTCGAAGGAAGAAACCGGTTGCTTGCGGCAGCAGAAGGCCCACAGCCGCTGCGCAACCTTGCCAACCGGCTTCTGCTCCTCATGAGTTCATCAAGAAGGGACATAGCAACGTTCGAGGCCGCCTTCAGGCGGCTCGAAGATGCAAAGGCCACCACGGCAGCAAATCACGCCGCATATTGGACCCTGCTTGCGTCGGTGGGCAGGAAAGATGAAGCAATAAAGCTTGCACGTGACTATGCATACCCGCCGCGCACCGCGCGGGAGGTGGCGCGCGTTGCGACTGCTTACGCTGCACTGGGACTCAATACTGAGGCGCAGAATTACCTCAAACGATATGCCACCGCACTCGGCACAAGAGAGGACATCTGGCAGGTGTACGGAGCTGTTGCACTCGCAGGTGAAGACTGGGAACGATTGCGCGCTGTCGCACTCCGGATGAGGTCCATGCCCGCACTCGAAGCACGGCTCCGTTCGTTCAGTTACTACTACGAAGGCCGCGCCGATCACGCCACCGGCCGCAACGCCGCAGCTCTGCTGGCCTTCCAGAAAGCCGCTGAATCCGACTTCCCGTCGCCTTCCATTGCCAACACGATTGCACGAACTTTGATGTCGCTGGGTTATCCAGGCCCCGCGAGGACGATACTCGAGAAAATCGAGGATAACTTCGCGTCCAAACCCGATTATTGGGAGACAATGGTCGGTCTCGCCATCACGTTAAAGGACGAACAACTGCTTCTGAAGGCTTCACGCGAGGCTCTCAGGCTTTCCCCGGCAAACCCTGTGATGGCAAACCGCTATGCGGCGGCATTGATAATAGCCGGCAACCGGCCGGCCGAAGCCGTGACGCTCACATCAAGACTGTACAATGAGCTGCCCGGCGCCATCGCAACCCAGATCAACCACAGCCTCGCGCTGCTCATGAACCGCAGAGCCGACGAGGCGGAGACACTGCTCGACAAGATCATTCCGGAAAAACTGAACCCCGATGAGCTGAATTCGTACCGGGTCGCAAGATTTCATCTCGCAGTCCAGAAAGGCTGGTTCGACCAGGCAAGGCAGATTCTCCCGCAGATTGAGACCGTGCGGATGTTCCCCTCTGAACAGCGCTGGCTTGAAGAAGCGCGAAAACAGATTCCCAACACCAATTAGCGAGGCTGCGCCCCACACCGGCCGGGTTTGGCGTTGCGAATTGATTCGAGGTGTTTCTGGAGCTTCTCGAGCTTGGGCCTGATCACAATCCGACAATAACTTTGGCTGGGATTGTTTCGGTAATAGTCCTGATGATACTTTTCCGCGGGATAGAATGCGGTCAGTGGTCTTAGCTCGGTTGTGACGCGCCGCTCAATTCGTTTTGAAATGGCGTCGATGGATTCTGTTGCGACTTGGCGCTGGCGCTCGTCGTGATAGAGAATAATTGACCTGTATTGTGTCCCGACATCCTGTCCCTGGCGGTTCAATGTTGTTGGGTCGTGGGCCGCCCAGAATACATCGAGCAGTTCTTCGTAACTGATTGTCCGTGGATCGAACTCGATCTGGACCACTTCCGCGTGCCCGGTGAGGCCGGAACAGACTTCTTTGTAGGTCGGATTCGCCTTATGTCCGCCTGCGTACCCGCTGACCACACATTTCACTCCGGGGAGCCCTTCAAACACGGCTTCCAAACACCAGAAACAGCCGCCCCCTAACGTTGCCTGCTGAATTTCGTTTTCTGTGTTTTCCTTGTTTTGCGCGGAATGACTTGGAATGGTCATAATTGCAATAAGAATGGCGACAAGCGCGTGTCTGTTTCGGCTCACTGCTGTCAATCTCGACTGCACGCTTGGGATAATAGCTCAGAATCAGACGTCCGCCAGCAGTTTGCAAACCGCAACAGGAATGGCGGTGGCACTCTGACATTCGCGCGGCATTCGATCCGGGAAACGGCGTGCCCGCGGATTTGCAAGCCGGGCTGGCCGCACATTCAGGAAGGCGGCAGGTTGGCATTGGCCCGCGCAATCCTCGGCTCGGCGCGGCCGGAACCAAATTTGCCTGAGGGACACCAAGCCAACGTCTTCGACCGTTG
>JARYMD010000121.1 GCA_029907285.1 Verrucomicrobiota bacterium
CAGCCCGAAAATCTTCGCAAATATGAATGATTCTTCAATATAGCAATACACCCAAAGCAGTCTGCAAAGCGGGCGTCTTCAAAAGATTCAGAAATATGCGGGCTCCCGGAAATCTCACCGGATTGAAGGAATTGGTGAATCCGAGGTGGGTGGCGGGTGAGACTTCCGGGCTGGTCAGCGACGTCAGTCGCCGGGATACCTTGGACGGAAAAACTGGACTTCCAGCGGACAGGCGTTTGCGCGTAGAATTCGGAACCTGCTTGACCAAATGCTTAACTACATATGGTTCGGCCTGCTGATCCTCGCCGTCGCAATGGGCGGGTGGCAGGGAAAACTGCAGCAACTCACAGATGCTGCGTTTGACTCCGCAAAGACGGCGGTGATGTCGATCGCCCTGCCGCTTGTCGGGATAACTGCCCTGTGGCTTGGTTTGATGCGATTGGCAGAGCGCGCGGGGTTGATTCAGGCAGTGGCCAAAGCGTTGCGGCCTCTGATGCGACGTCTGTTTCCGGACGTGCCTTCAGATCATCCCGCCATGGGCTCGATGCTCATGAACATGGCAGCCAATGTGATCGGATTGGCCAACGCAGCCACGCCGCTCGGTCTTCGCGCGATGAACGATCTCCAGAAACTCAATCCCACGCCCGGCACGGCCACAAACGCCATGTGCACTTTTCTGGCACTCAATACAAGTTCACTGCAATTGATACCCGCCACCGCGATCGGCATTCTGGCGGCGGCCGGCGCTGCGAATCCCACAGCCATTGTGGGCACGACGCTGATTGCCACATTTTGTTCCACGGCGGTTGGATTGATCGCAGTCAAAACGCTCGAAAAACTTCCGGGTTACAGATTGCCCTCGAGCCATCAAAATCAGACTGTCCCAAGGGAAACCGAAATCACGGCTGGACCGGACGGGCCAGCCGACGCAAACAAGACCGACCCGTGGCGCGCGTGGCAATTGGCAGTTGCTTTCGGGTTTGTGCTTTTGTTCGCGGTGTTTTTTGCGCGCGAGATGACAAGGAACGCGGGAACAGGCGAATCAGGATGGTTCATCCGAGCAATGGACTCGGTATCAGTGTTGGCAGTGCCTTTTCTGATCGGCATGATGCCACTCTGTGCTGTGGTGCGCGGTGTCCGTGTGTATGAAGAGTTTGTGGCAGGGGCAAGGGAAGGTTTTGGGATCGCTATTCGCGTGGTTCCATTCCTTGTTGCGATGCTGGTGGCGATCGGTGTGTTCAGAGCGGCCGGTGGAGTTGAGATGCTTGGCAGGGTGCTTTCTCCTGTGCTGGGGATGATTGGGTTTCCGGTTGACCTGTTGCCCATGGCACTGACACGCCCGTTGAGCGGTAGCGCAACCATAGGACTGTTTGCGGATCTGGCAAAGACACTCGGGCCGGATCACATTGTGACGCGGATGGGCGGCACATTACTGGGCAGCACGGAAACAACTTTTTACGTGATAGCGGTTTACTTCGGGGCCGTATCTGTCAGGCGTGCACGACATGCTGTTGTTGCCGGGCTGCTGGCTGATCTTGCCGGCATGGTGGCGTCGGTGATTGTATGCCGGGCCGTGTTCGGCTCATGAGAACAAGCCGGTGCACTGATCGATCGGAGCCGCCAGCGTGACCGGTTTGGAGCGCAAACTTCTTGTCATGAAAGTAATGGTTAATGGGCGGGCGAGGCATTATCGAACCGTTGACTACGGCGCCCGCGACAATGTCGTGCGGTTGATCGACCAAAGGCTGCTGCCGCACCGGTTCAAGATCGTAGAGCTGCGCAGTTTCGAACAAACAGCAGCAGCAATCCGCGACATGACCGTGCGCGGCGCGGGCGCAATAGGCGCGGCTGCGGCTTATGGTTTGGCGCAGGGACTGCGCCAGTTCAGCGGTAGAAACACGGCCGAGTTCGATCAGTGGACCCAGCACGTTTATGACACGCTGAAATCCACGCGGCCGACTGCTGTGGATTTGGTCAACGCGATGGATCAGGTCAGGGCGCAGATGCAACCAGGCCGAACTGTGGCTGAGCGCAAGGCGTTGGCAGTGACCGCTGCACGCGCGTTTGCAGAAGAACAGGTCAAACAATGCAGAGCCATTGGTGAACATGGGGCAAGGTTGATTCGGCCGGGCATGCGAATTCTCACGCACTGCAATGCCGGGTGGCTGGCTTTTGTTGATGTGGGGTCGGCCACGGCGCCGTTTTATGCAGCACAAGAGCGGGGTATCGAGTTTCACGTGTTCTGCGATGAAACCCGGCCGCGGTTGCAGGGGGCGGCACTGACGGCGTGGGAGCTTTATCAGCAAGGGATTCCGCATCGGGTGATCGCCGACAATGCTGCCGGCCATCTAATGCAACGAGGCGAAATTGATCTGGTCATTGTAGGCAGTGATCGCGTTGTGGCGCGGACCGGCGAGGTTGCGAACAAGATCGGCACTTACACAAAAGCGGTTTTGGCGGCGCGACACAGAATCCCGTTCTATGTGGCGATTCCACTTTCGACGATTGACTGGGAATTGCGCGACGGCGGGCAAATCCCGATTGAAGAACGTGATCAGGAAGAAGTGCTGGGCGCATGGGGGGTGGCCGACAACGGCAGGCGTCTGTGGGTTCGCACAGCAAACCCGGGGAGTTCAGCGCGCAATCCGGCGTTTGATGTGACTCCTTCCGAGTTGGTGACCGGCATAATCACCCCGGTTGGCATATTCAAGCCGGGCGGACTTTGGGGAAAAATGCGCAAACTCGGCATCCAGAATGCTATCAAGTAGCCAGGAAGTTGCTGGATGTTTACCGAGAACCACGCTGCGCAAAAGAGTTTGAGGCCGGCCTTGCAGGAAGCTTTGGCCCGGCTGACAGCGCTTTGTCTTGGGGTGTCGCGGGCTCCGGCGGGCGTCTTGATCGCACTGTCACTTTGGGTGCAAGCAATTGCGCAAGATCGGGTCGTGTTTGAACCGGACGCAAGTTTTCATCCGCTCATATCCACTTCGGAGGGTGTTCGAGTTCAGATTGCTTTGGCGCAACCGGCTGGTCGCATTCTCATTGGCGGTTCATTTAACTCGGTTGGGAATGTGCCGGCGAACGGGATCATTCGGGTTGATTCGCAAGGTAAAATTGATGGCACATTCAAATGCTGGCCGGGGACTCGCGGAGTGATTCTCGCTGCGGCTTTGTTGCCTGACGGGAGAATTGTGCTGGGCGGACAGTTCGCCGAGTTTGGCGGTGAGCCGAGAACCTCCTTGGTGCGGCTGGAACCGGATGGCAGTGTGGAACCTGGATTCAGTCCAAGTATCGACGGGGATGGGTCTGAAGTGCGGGTTATTCGAGTGGAGACGGACGGACGTGTGCTGATCGGGGGGCGATTCAAGTCGATTTCGGGTGTGCCGCGATCCTGCATAGCTCGCCTGACGGCTGATGGACAATTGGACGACACATTCGATCCCGGCCAAGGTGCCGAAGACAGTTTCGCAGTCGTGCATGATCTGGCAATCCAAGAGGACGGCAAAGTTCTGGTCGCCGGCGCATTCACCAAGTTCGCCGGGGAAAACCGCGAGGGAATTGTCCGCCTTTTGCCGGATGGAACGGTGGATGGGGCTTTTCAGACTGAAGTCAAATGGAGCCCTGGCCTGGCTTATGTGCGCGCACTTGAGATCGATAGCCATGGCCGCGTTTTGATGAGCGGCAGGTTTGACAGTGTGAATGGCCAGGTTCGGCACGGCCTTGCCCGGCTGCTTCGGGAAGGCGAGTTGGATTCGGACTTCGATGCAGCAGAAGGCGTCGATGGCCCTGGCGAACCGGTTGCAACGGTTCTCCGTGTCACGGCCAACGGCCAGATCATCGTGGCCGGGCATTTTAGCTCGGTTGGCAACGTGCCGCGATCGAGCATCGCAAGGCTCTCCGACGATGGTATGGTGGACGAAAAATTCGATCCCGGCAGTGGATTCCTGGATGATGCTGGGATGCCGGGTGTCATCAATGATTTGGCTTTTCTGGAGGACGGGTCATTCGTGGCAGTCGGAGATTTCTCGTGTTTTCAAGGCGAGCGCTGCAGTTGTATTGCGCAAATCACACAAGACGGATTCCCGGACCCAAGGTTCAGTGCAACGGACCTCCGGATTTTGAAGGCGGGCTGTGTCAATTCACTGGCGCGGAACCAGCACGGCGGCTTCGTGGCCGGGGGCAACTTCGAGTTTGTAGATGGCATGGAGCGCCGTGCACTGGCACGTTTCACAGCGAGCGGCAGACTCGATCCGGAGTTCATCTCAGCTTTTGCGCCGCACAGCATTGTTAATGCAATTCTGTGTTTGGAGAAAGGACAGTTGCTGGTCGGGGGCGAATTCGACGCTGTTGGTGGCGTTCCTCGAATCAATATTGCTCGGTTGGACGCCGACGGCACCCTTGACACTGAGTTCAATGCCGGTTCGGGACCAAACGGCCCCGTTTATGCGCTCGCGCCGCAACCCGCGGGCAGCGCGTTGGTCGGCGGCGCTTTTACGTCGTTCGGATCGTACATGAGACCCGGCCTTGCGCGTGTCGATTGGTCAGGCGCGATTGATCCTTTTTTTGGTCCTGTGATCACCTACCGGGGCGGCGCCGGCGAGGTGTATGCAATGCTTGTTCAGTCTGATGGCCGCATACTAATCGGCGGGTTCTTTGACGCAGTCAACGGGAGCCCTTGCAACAGCCTGGCACGTCTGATGCCAAACGGCGGACTCGACCCGGGTTTCGGGAGCGATCTGCACATCACCGGCAGAACGGTGCAAATTCTCGCCATTGTGCAGCAAAAAGACGGCGGGATTCTGATAGCGGGCGCCTTTGAAAACATAAATGGCCAACCACGCAGCGGCATCGCCAGACTCGAGAAAGACGGGTCGCTGGATGTGCAGTTTGTGCCGGGGCTGGGTGTCGATGGCGGTGATCTGCCAATTGTGTATGCTGTCCAGCCTTATGCAGAGGCATGGTTGTTGTTGGCAGGCGAGTTTTCGAGTTACGACCGTGTACCCTACAACAACATCGTTCAAACAGGCGCCGACGGGAATTTGGCAGACCCTTCTCCGACCTCCGGCATCAAAGCCGGCACAGACGCCGTAATCGCCGCCCTGCTCGCCCAGGAAGACGGTGGAATGCTCATCGGCGGCGGTTTCACGCGGATTGGATTCCAACCCGTCCACGGATTGGCGCGGCTCAAACCAGTTTCTTCAAGCCCGGCAATTCTTAGAATTGAACTCGAGCCGGGCGGACCTGTTCTGCATTGGAACGGCGCCGCGCGGCTTCAGATGTGCCGTTCTTTGACGGAGTCGTGGGAAGAAGTTCCGAACAGCGCGTCTCCGTATGGCGTGCCAGCCGATCATTCACACGCGTTCTTCAGGCTGGTTCAATAACCGCAGGACCAAAGCCGTTGGTGACATCCACGCCGATTACGGATACCATGGGCCGCAGTTGTGCTTCTTGCACAATGTCCACTTGCAACCATGAAGACTCTGTTTGTTCATGCTCACTACGATGACTATGAGTTCACTGCAGCCGGCACTTTCGAACTGCTGCGGTCGCACTTGAACGACGAGTTCCAATCAAAAGTAATCATCTGCACCGACGGCCAAGCCGGACATCATTGTCGAACCCGCGAAGAAACAGGCCGCATCAGATTCGAGGAACAGTGCAGAAGCGCTCAGATCGGCGGGTATGGTTTCGAACTGCTCCGTCTCCCGGACGGACGCGTGCCGCGTGAAGCGTGTCTGCGGGTGACACCTGAATTCCTCGCCGCCCTGTGGAAAGCCATCCGAGATTTCGAGCCGGACTACTTGTTTTGTCCACCTTTGCCCGCTGATCCATTGGCCGGAGTTCACGTTGACCACGTCGCCGTTGCACAGGCTGTTCGCGAAGTCGCTTACATGATCAATGTCCCCCACGCATTCACTCCGGAATACCCGGCCGACGAAACCGTTTCCAAGCCTTGCAAGGTCCCGATCATAATCGCCGTGTACGACGGTTACATGTTTGGCGGCAACACGCATGACATCGCAATCGATGTCGAACCCGCATTCGAGAAAATCGCTCAGATGACATGGTGCCACCAGTCGCAGATCATGGAATGGCTCCCGTGGGTGGGCCGTCATCGTATGGACACACCACGCAACATCGACGACTGGCGCGCAACTCTGCGGCGCCGATTCGATCGCAAAAACCGCGAACTCGGGATCGATTCGCCGCACGCTTTTGAGGTGTTCACTGTCACGGCATGGGGCGAAATCCCGCAGTACTCGCAGATCGAGCGCGACTTCGCTGTTGGCCTCGACCCTTCTGCAAGTCATCTGGACCAACTGCGCGAACGACTGCAGCGGTGGCACGGACCGGATTGACCAGCGTTGCTTTTGTTCGGAAAAAGTCCTTGCGCTGTTCGCACTTGGCACGTGGATTGGCGCGGTCCGAGTCGCGGGGTGGAGCAGGGGTAGCTCGTCAGGCTCATAATCCCGCCCGTTGGGCGGGATCGTTGGTTCGCCTCGGAGGAAGGCGATTTCAAATCAAGGTCCAGAAAGCGCCATTTGTTCGGAAAAAGTCCTTGCGCTGTTCACACTTGGCGCGTAGATTGGCGCCGTTCGAGTCGCGGGGTGGAGCAGGGGTAGCTCGTCAGGCTCATAACCTGAAGGTCGTAGGTTCGAATCCTACCCCCGCAACCAAAGCAGATTTGCAAGGAGGATTCATGCGCGAGAAAGCGATCCGAGATCGTGGCTACTTCGTTTACGTGCTTCGCAATTCAAGCGGGAAATACTACATCGGAATCACCTCTGAGGTTGCAAGACGCCTGCGCGAGCACAACGACGCAAAGTCCAAGTGGACCAAGAAATTCGGGCCATGGCAATTGGCATGGCAAGAAGGGCCGATGAGCCTCGGCGATGCAAGGAAGATGGAGAACAGGATGAAACGACAAAAAGGAGGCAAAGGTCTGTTCTGCTTGATGGCAGCAAAATAGTCGTTGGGCCGTGCCACAGTCTGCTCCGATCCAGATGGCATCGGCTCATAATCCCGCCCGTTGGGCGGGATCGTCGGCCCCGCAACCAAAGCAGATTCGTAGATTACCAGCGGCGGTGACTGTGTGCGTTCAAAAGTCAGCGGTAATCTGTTCGCCACGGCATTCACCTGTCTGTCAGTTGCCAAGGGACCAGCCGGGTTCAATTTCAGCGTCGAGTTCCGTAAGCGGGGCGCCATGTGCAGCTTTCAGCTCGGCCAGCAAACCAACCATGGCTGCGTTGTCGGTGCAAAAAGCCGAATCTGCAACTCTGAGCGTTAGACCGGCTTGTTGGCAGCCCATGGTGAGAGCGTGTCTGAGGGATGAGTTGCATGCCACTCCGCCGGAGACTGTCACTGTGTCCACATGAACGCGTTTGGCTGCTCTGACTGTCTTGGAGGCGAGCACATCGACGATCGCAGCCTGGACGCTGGCGCATAGATCGCGCCGTTTTTCGGGATCGTCCAAGACATCGGGGTGGTCGCGGAGGAAATATGCGACCGCGGTTTTCAGTCCGCTGAAACTGAAATCGTTTGTGTCGTCTTCGAGCATTGGGCGGGGAAAACGATAGGCTGTTGGGTTGCCGCCTTTGGCCATGCGTTCGAGTTGGGGCCCTCCCGGATAGGAAAGGCCGATCAACCGCGCTGTTTTGTCGAAACATTCGCCTGCGGCGTCATCTACCGTTTCCCCGAGAACACAATGGTCGAGCAGCGCTCTGACGTGAACGAGCAGAGTGTGTCCGCCGCTGACGATGAGCGAGACGTTTGGTCTGAAAACTTCGAACTCGGCGCGGGCGGGGTTTCCGCGCACCCAGGCAGAATAAAGGTGAGCTTCATGATGATTGATTCCAAGGAACGGCAAACCGAGGGCGTACGCGAAGCCCTGCGCAAATCTGAGTCCGACCAGCAGTGCGCCGGGCAATCCGGGGCCGCGCGTAGCTGCGATGAGGCCAATGTCCGCGGGCCGGACGTTCGCGGATTCAAGCGCAAGGCGCGTCAGGGACGGCAGGTTGCGCAGGTGTTCGCGGGTGGCGAGTTCTGGCACAACACCACCATACTCCGCGTGGGTTGGGATTTGGCTGGCTATCAAGCTGGACAAAACCGTGCTGTTGCGGACGATTGCCACGCCCGTTTCATCACAGGACGTTTCGATGGCAAGCACGGTCATTGAACCTGCAGGCTGTGAAGGGTCTTGGTTTCTGTCGGAAACTCGCCGTGTGCAGTCAGCGTAACGCGGGCTTGGCCTCGTCGCGGGTGCGTTTTGCGGCCACGTTTTCGGGTTTGGATTTGGCGCCTGACCCTGTTCTGCTGGTGTACAGAGTTATGCCTTTCAGGAGATCGTTTGCGCGTTCAAGCTGCATGTCTCTGATCTGACGGACCTTCTCCTGGCGTTCGGGATCGAGGGTTTCGACAGCTCCGGGTATGCGCTTGATGAACAGGGCTTCTGTTTCCTCGGTTGTCAATGGGACGACGATATCGGGCGTTATGCCTTGCTCGTGAATGACCCGGTGGCTAGGGGTATAGTATTTGGCTGTCGTGAGGCGCAACGCGGCCCCATCCTGAAGGGTGATGATGCTCTGCACCGATCCTTTGCCGAAAGTCTGTTCGCCCACGACAACCGCGCGTTTCAGGTCCTGGAGACAACCTGCAACAATCTCCGATGCGCTTGCGCTGCCCTCGTTGACAAGGACAACCATTGGCAGGTCAAGGTGTTTCCCGCGAGACCTCGACCTGTACTCGCGGCGTTCGGAAGGATCGCGCCCTTCGGTTGACACTATGAGTGTCTTGGCAAGGAGGAATTTCTCACAGACCTTGGCTGCTTGATCGAGCAAACCGCCGGGATTGTCGCGCAGGTCAAGTACCAGGCCTTTTGCGCCTTGTTTGGTGAGGCGGTCCAGGGCTTCATCAAACTCGGCATCGGTGCGTTCGCTGAATTGGGTCAAACGAATGTAACCGATCTGCCCATCACCCAGCGGGAAGTCGCGTTTCCCGTTTATGTCTTTGACGGATGGCAAATTGATGTCAGCTCTGACGAGTTTGTAGTCTTTGATCGCGCCGCTTGAAGGCCGCAATACCGTGATTGTGACTTCTGTGCCGGGTTTGCCTCGGAGCCGTTTGACTGCTTCAGTGAGGCTCATTTTTTCGGTGCTGTTGCCATCGATTTTTACGATGCGGTCGCCAGGGAGTATGCCAGCTTGTGAAGCCGGGGTGTCCTCGATCGGTGCGATAACGGTTAAGAACTCATTTCGGAGTCCGATTTGGATTCCGACGCCGCCAAATGATCCTTCAGTGTCCTTCTTGAGCTCGTCGTATTTTTCGGGTTCGAGGAATTCGCTGTGCGGATCCAGTGAATTGAGCATGCCTTTAAGGGCGGCGCGTATGAGGTCCTGGTACGTCAGCTTGTCTCCATCCACGTAATCCTGCCGCACCCTTTCAAGCACTTGGGAGAAAAGACGGAGATTGAGGTAAACGTCGTTCTTTTCGGCGGATTCCGCCGATCTCAGATAGTACTGCGCGCCGTAGATCAGGTTAAACGCAAGGGCGCCAACCAGGATCGCGTTGCCAATTCGTTTTTGCATATGCCGCGTTGTTTTCGACATCGGACAAACTGAACCTACTAGGGTTGAAGCCCAGAGGCAAGTCGGGCGGCTTGTTTGGAGTCTCGGAGTTCTGGCGTCCGAGCGAAGCCCGTGCTTCGGCGCGGATCGTGACAAGGCCGAAAGATTGAGGGGCGGAAGAGTCATTGGCAGAAAAATCGGTGGCAGAAAAATCAATGGCAAAGGAACGAGGTTGCGGATGGACCGGTTCAATGCATGTCGGCTGCCAGTCGGGCAGATCCAAGAACAGCGTAAAACAGAGTGACAGGCTCGCTGTTTGGGTGTGCACCCAGCGGAGTGCGTCATGGCCCGCAGATTATCCTTGTTCCAATCCGCGGCTGCCGAAATCTGCGGGTAACTCCTCCGATGCGGATATGGTGTCAGGCTCGTTGTTTGCTCGGACATGAAGTGCCAGGCACGTTGTTTGCCATGCACAGTTCATGAAAGGCGGGCGCGGGCTGGGCTGCGCGGCGTGAACAGGACAACAGGCCATTAAGCGATGGCGCGCAAGGGGCTCGGCGCTATACCCTATGGAAGTTTGAAGAGTGGTTTGCCCGGTCCAAGAGCGCCGTGACCTTGCATCTATTTCCTCGAGGGCATTTGGAGGTCGTGGAGTTTTCTGTAAGTTCCGCCACGTGCGAGCAGTTGTTGATGTGTACCGGTCTCAACTATCCTTCCTTCGTGGAGGACAACTATCACGTCCGCTTTATGGATGGTTGAGAGCCGGTGCGCGATGCAAATTGTGGTGCGCCCTTGCATCAGGTCGTCAAGTGCAGCCTGGACGGCTCGTTCGCTTTCGGAGTCCAGAGCGCTTGTCGCCTCGTCGAGTATCAGTATTGGCGCGTTCTTGAGAACCGCGCGGGCTATGGCGATTCTTTGCCGTTCACCGCCCGAGAGTGTGACTCCGGCCTGGCCGACGACGGCCTCATATCCGCCGGGTTTGGCCATAATGAAATCGTGGGCATGAGCATGGCGTGCTGCGGCTTCAATTTCTTCGTTGGTCGCGCCCGGCCTGCCCAAAGCGATGTTGTGGCGGATTGTGTCGTTGAACAGCACACTTTCCTGGGTGACGACTGCGATCTGGCTTCGCAAATCTTGCATGGCCACGTCGCGGAGATCAACTCCGCCGATCCGGACCGCGCCGTGTTGCGGATCGTAGAAACGCATGAGCAGGTTTGCGAGCGAGGTTTTGCCCGACCCGCTTGCTCCCACGACTGCGACCAACTGGCCGGGAGCAATTCGAAGGCTGATGTCTTTCAGGACCGGCTTTTCATTGTAAGCGAACTCAACGCGGTCGAACTCGATCTCGGCGCCTGCTGCCTTGAGAGGAACCGGCTGAGGCGGCTCTGCCAATGTGCTTCGCATGGCCAGGAGTTCGAACACGCGCTGGCTCGACGCTCTTGCTTGTTCG